>NYTQ01000062.1 GCA_002683585.1 Cryomorphaceae bacterium | reverse complement strand
AATGCTGTAGTAAAGTTTAGTAAGATGTTGTGTATCAATAACTGGCACGACTAGAATTAAATTATTATCGAAAATAGTTATAATTTTGCACTCTTGATGCGGTTTTTTTTGTCTAAAAATATTTTTTTATTACTAATTCTGTTTGTTTCTTCGGAACATTTAGTAGCACAAACGAACATTGGAGATAACGATAGCTCTTTTGTTTCGGATAATGAGATTGATTCGATTATTGAGCAAAAATCTGATGCTATTATCAAATACGCCAAGCAGTTTATGGGTGTTCCATATGTTTGGGGGGGGATGTCTCCTTCAGGTTTTGATTGTTCAGGTTTCATTAATTATGTTTTCAGAGGCTTTGGTTTTAGTTTGACAAGAACAAGCTATGGTCTCGCAGAGTTAGGAACAACAGTAACACTTAAAAATTTACAGCCTGGTGATTTGATGTTTTTCAAAGCTCGGAATTTAAATTCAAGAGTTGTCGGTCACGTAGCCTTAGTTGTGGACACCACAGATGGAATCATTCAGTTTATCCACGCTGCGAGGACAGGTATTCGAATAGATACCTTTAACAACCATAGCTACTATGTTCCACGTTACATCAAATCAAAACGTCTCGATTATGTTGGTTTTTAATTGTTTTAGGAAATGAATAAAGTTATTCTGGGGAGGAAACAATGGTTGTTTGTGTTTTTGGCGGGTTTATTTATAACGAACGCTGTTACTGCCGAGCTTATTAGTAATAAGCTAATTGAGATTCCAATAGTATTTAATTTTTTCGGCGGAAAATTTGGCCCCTTTGTTACAATCGTCGGCATACTACCTTGGCCTGTAGTCTTTCTGCTTACTGACCTATTAAATGAGTTTTATGGCTATAAGGCAGTCCGAAAGTTAAGCTGGATTACCGCAATTTTAATTGCTTATTGTTTTCTGATTGTTGGGCTTTCCATGGAAATACCTGCTGTAAATATTCCCGGATCAAACCTTTCAGACGATAGCGCTTATAATAAGGTTTTTGGACAGGCTCAAATGGTAATAGTCGGTAGCATTTGTGCTTTTTTAGTTTCTCAATTGCTAGATGCATCTTTGTTTTCATGGATCAAATCAAAGACAGGAGAACGATTTATTTGGCTTAGGAGCACAGGTAGTACATTGGTCTCTCAGTTGATTGACTCATATATTGTTTTATATATTGGTTTTGTTCTCCCTGGGTCGCTATCTTTTGTAGATTTCATGACAATCGCACCTACAAATTATATACTCAAAATCATTATTGCGATTCTGCTGACCCCTCTGATATATTTAGGTCATTATTTAATTAAAAGATATTTGAAGAATTAAAATTCGGATTGGCGGTTTAGCTTGTGCCAAAGCAAATAAACTAGAGCAAGCGCACTCATGACCATTCCCCATAGAAAAACCTCTGAAATGGAATCGGCTGTGTTGTCGTAAGTAATTAATGTAGATAGTGAGCCAATCATAATTCCTATTTCCAAAGCAATAAATATAGTACCAGCACCTACACCACGCCTACTAATGTGAGATAAATCGGCCGTCCAAGCGAATAAAGTAGGACTAGAAACTCCTGTTGCCAATCCAAATACTATTGCCGCCAAAACGAAGGAATTGTAGGAATCAACACGTGCTAAAAGTAGCATCGATAAGAACAGCATACAAACACCAATGATCATCGTTTCGCGTCTGCCAATNCGGTCGGAAAGGGAGGANGCNAANANTCTNACAAGGATTGTGGACATAACATAAAATCCAAAGAAAAAGCCCTTGTTTTCAATTCCTAAAAATCCAGATATTTCCGGAGTAAGAACGAAAATCATACCTGTGCATGCGGTCGTTAATAGCATAACGACTGCCGCTGGAATAACAGAAGGTTCTAGGACATCATTCCATTTTACTTTNAGCTGACTACCATCAAATTTCTGAGGGTTTTCAAGTGTTTCTTCCACTTTTAACAAAAAAACACCGGATAATAATGATGTTGCTCCTGAAATAATGAAAAGTGCATCCATTCCGAAGTTAATCCCAATCCATGATCCGGAGAACTGCCCAACACCAAAACCNAATGAAATAAATGTACCCCACAATCCCATTGCTCTTCCTCGCTGATTCGCTGGTATGATATCTGTNAGCAGNGCTGTAGAGCCAGTTGGTGTGAATCCTGCACTAAATCCATGCAAGAATCGNAAGGTTAAAAAGAATAGNACTGAAAACGAGAATGGATATGCCCATGAAATTAAAATAGAAAATAAAATACCTAAGTAGATTACTTTTTTTCGGCCTATGGTGTCCGTAAGCTTTCCCGAAAATGGTCTCGATATTGCTGCGGAGATTGTAAACAATGTAATTACAAGTCCTTTTTTATCTGCACCCCCTAGACTTGAAATAAAATCATTGAGCTCTGGAAGAATTAAATTAAAACTCGTCATGAAAAAAAACATGGAAATGGTCAGTAGCCAAAAGTTTTTCCCGTATTTTATTTTCATTGTGTAAATGTAAAGTAATATTGTAAAGAGAACATCTATTTTAGTTCTTTGTTTAATGTTTATGAAACATTCTATTTTTTACCTTTTCCTGTTTGTTTTTATATCTTGTGAGGCCCAAAATTCTTCCGAAGATAATTCATTTAATGGCCGAATACTGCCTGAAAATGTTTGTCGTGTTGTAAAGGATGGTGGTACTGAAAGACCATTTACCGGTGAGTTCTGGGACCACAAAGCAGAAGGTACATATATCTGCGTGGCTTGTGATAATCCACTTTTCTCAAGTAAAGATAAGTATAAGTCAGGTTCCGGATGGCCTAGCTATTATGATGTTTTGAATGAAGGAAAAGTTAAAAAAGTAGACGATTTAAGTTTTGGAATGAGACGAATTGAAATCCAATGTGCAGAATGTGAAGGTCATCTTGGCCATTTATTTAATGACGGTCCCAAGCCCACAGGAATGCGGTATTGTGTAAATTCTGCATCTTTAAAATTTATCCCTAAGAATCAATGAGTAGAATATCAATTGCAACATTTGGAGCAGGCTGTTTCTGGTGCACCGAAGCTTGTTTTGATGAACTTAATGGAGTTCATGAGGTTGTGCCAGGCTTTTCAGGTGGGAAACGTGAAAACCCGAGCTATGAGCAGGTGTGCTCTGGTGCTACGGGACACGCTGAGGTTGCCCAAATAACCTTCGATGAGGATGTGATTTCATTCCAAGAATTATTACGGGTGTTTTGGTTTATACATGACCCAACCCAACTCAATAGACAGGGGAATGATATTGGAACCCATTACAGAAGTGTGGTTTTTTATCATAATGAAAGCCAAGCTGAATTGGCGAAAAAAATTAAAGCAAGCCTGACTGAGCAAAACGTGTGGAATGCACCCATTGTTACTGAAATATCGCCTTTTGACCGCTTTTATGCCGCTGAAAATTACCACAAGGATTATTTGAAAAATAACCCAGCAAATATGTATTGTCAAGCAGTGGTTCGTCCAAAAATAGAAAAGTTCAAGGTAGCTTTCCGAGAGATTTTGAAATAATGTTACGCCTCGGGAGCAAGCCTAAGCACGATGCCATCGATTGACTCGTTTAATTGTATCTGGCAACCTAAACGGCTTTCACTCTTCACATAGAACGCTTGGTCTAGCATATCCAATTCATCATCGCTTTGTTCAGGTAGGGGAGTGTCAGACTCCAAATAGCATTGGCATGTTGCACACATAGCCATTCCTCCACACTCTCCTATAACAGGAAGGTCATATGCTTTGCAGAGTTCCATGATATTCATACTCATGTCTGTAGGTCCTTCAAGGATGTGCTCTTTATTCTCTCTGTCAATAATATGCACCTTGATCGTGTTGTCTTCCATGACTAATTATAAATCGTGACGATACTGTTTCCATTGAAATTACATGCATACTGCATTAAACCATATTGTGACCCATTGATTGGGCTACCATCATAAAGTGAAAATGTCGCACCGCTGCAAGAGTCTTTCAGTATTAAAAAATTATCTGTATCGGGATAGAGAGGTTCTTCACATTCTGCATTTGGATCGGCAGGTGAATGTCGGTCAAAAGCAATAAACTCGTCTAATGACCTTCTGTAAACGATAATTCCGCGTGAACCTCCTATTACGTATGCAAACCCACCAACTCCGGCAAGCGCATAATAGCTTGGAAGGTTTAGGTCAATACTTTGGTTAAAAGGGACATAGGGCACAGGGTGGGTGTTTTGCTTTCCGCAGGAACCACTCATCAAGAATAAGGAGATTACGAATAAGATTTGTAATTTCATTACTCAAAGATACCCAAACTTGAGGAGAGTTTTCCCGATACTGCTTGTTATTTTTCTAAGTTCAATTTGTCTTGGATGTGCTTCGAATGCAAATACTTCTGCTCAAATGGAACCTAAGCTAACCAAAAAAATTTTACGACAAGAGCGAAAACGAGAGCGATCGAAAAAGAAGTATTTTGAGAAAAAATTCAAAATGCATCGAAAAAACCAGAGCCGTGAGAATAGAAAAATACTGCGTAAAAGTGATCGTGAACTTAAGCGATACAAAAGGAAGCAACGAAGGAGAAATTAATAAAGAAAAGCACTTAAATTATTCTATCTTCTTGAATATCGGTATGAACTTTTTATTCTTTTTTGTTTTCACTTTTATTAAAGGTTCTTGAGGAAGACGTTGACTCTTCCATTTTTCAAAGACATAGCCTTCATTTGGAATCGCCTCAATTTGGATTGGAATATTTTCAATGTACTTCCCTGTCCAAAAGGATTCTTTTATTTCTATTGAATTGATTTTAACATGTCCCATATTGATATTCTGCACAACTTGAATATCTGATATTCCGTTCTCAAGTTCGAAGTAGTCAATAATATGCTCTCTTATAAATTGAGGCCTTTGTATCGCATAATCTTTGATCCATTTTATACGTTCTCCTTTTTGTATGTAAAGCATCGAATCTTGCCATCTTTCTCTGTCTCGGTTGACTTCAATTTCTATTCTACTCGTAATTTGATTCACCAATGATGTTACATTTTCAGCTTTGAACCCCATATTTAGGTAGTCGCACATTCTATTGATCCATTGGTTTCTAAAGGTTTTGTTTTTCATTAGCCTTTCAAACAGGAAAACCTTTCCTCTATCCAGGTAGTAATTCAAAGACGGCTCTTGAGCGGTATACCATGAGTCTTGGTCATAGCTAATCCATCTCCATTTTGCACCTTCCGTTTTTGACTTCCAGTAGCGAATATTCACGGAAATATCTCGGGCTCCGCAATAAGTTTCATTAACCCAATAATCAATATAGCTATCAATGTTGACTTGGTTCGATATTTTATTATAGATAGAATCTGTTGTTATATTATTTTGAGCGACATAGAAAATCATCTGGTCATATTCATTGATATTACCCGATACTGCCTTTGCATCGCTTGAGGTCAATATATCTACCTCTTTTTCCCCATGATTGTTATAAATAAAATCTTTTCCTTTTCGTTCCATTAGGTTGTATAGTCCCCAGTACTGGCCATTTAGATAAACTGAAACAGGTTCATAGCCTTGCATGTCAACTTGGCCATTCATTTGCTTGTTTACCTCATATAAGAGTTCATTTTTAAAGCGTTCTCCTACCCAAAGGTCTGATACATTTCTCCCTGAGGTTGCATCGGCTCGTACCCATAACCCTCCAAAGTCTTCAATGTTTTTATCTTTAAATACGCGATAATTGAAGCGTTCTCCCTTACCGTCCTCATTCGTCGCAAAAAACGAGAATGATTTTTTTGGTTGTCNGCGACTCGTTTTTCCCGCGATTCTNGTTTTTGCTGATTTTGAGATGGCAAGTTTAAAAATTCCATTTGTTGTTTTATCGAAATAGTCAACATGCGCTGGAACTTCAATTTCACGATTTTCAAAATTGCTATATATTCCTTTACGTTTTTTCCATAAGTCGTCTGGTGCGACGATGAGTGAAACAACTGAGAGCTCANTTTTTTCATTAATGAAATAGGACGCATTTGTAATCATNTCAGGTCTGTATCCATCTGATATCATCCTTGTGCGTATGACTGTAGTTGAATCTATTTGAATAGGTTGGGTATATAGCGTACTTTTTGTTGTTGGTTCAGAACCGTCAAGGCTATAGTATATCTTNGCATTTTTCTCTGCTGACAATGTAATTGTCTGAGCTTTGTCATAAAATCCAGGGCCTACGCTTAATTGAACGCGGCTTGGGTTCATATTAATTCTTTCACCATTTTTATTCTNGTCATTTGGTGTAGGTTCTATAAAGAAACCTAGGTCTCTAGCATCTGGATTTATTTTTCCAAATGAGACATCGTCAGTTTGCTCACCAAACGCCATATGGTCAACAATATTTGTGTCTTTATCATATAAAGATAAGTACCCTCCCTTTTTTTTAATTGCGAAAGAAATATGACGTTGTCCTTGCTCTGGGTCATTATCCAACCAATATAAGGCATATGATTTTGGGTTGATTTTTGTCCATTCTTCACTGTTTTTTCCGATTTGATGCTTTGTAGGATTTAAAGAGTCATTGGTTAAGAACATACCACTCATTTGTATGGTATCCTCCGATGTATTATAAAACTCAATCCAATCGTCTTTTTCTCCAAAACCATCGTAATTAATGGTTGNATTTGCCGCCAATACTTCGTTAATTATGACGGATTGGCCGTACACATTAAAAAGAATGATTTGGAAGTAAAAGAAGATGAAGCAATAAAATCTTATCATTTTGGTGATTTGTCAAGGTCTTTGAATAATAAAGGTAATAAAAAAGCCCCCCTGCAATGCGGGGGGGCCTTCAACATTAAGCTAGCTGTTATTTAAGAACAACAAACTTTTTCTTCAAGACACCTGTAGGTGTATTAAGATATACATAGTAAATACCACTCTGAAGTGTCACCAAGCTNTAGTCCAATTTGTTAACCTCGTTAGCTCTTACGCTACCGTTGTATATTGTACTTACAAGCTGACCGTTGATATTCAAAATGTTTACACTTACATCCTGATCTTCTGTTACCGAGAATTCAAAAGTTGCATTGTTACTTGCTGGGTTTGGATATTGCTTAATCATAGCTCCATCAAATCCAGTAATTACATCTTCTTCATTAATCTCTCCAGCATCTGTAATTGCCTCGGAATAAACACTACAAGAGTTTCCTTCAGTGTCTGTCCAACCGATAACTTCAAATGGGAAGAAGTTCTGACCTACTGGGTTGTTACAACAGTTTGTTGGGATTTTGTAGTTGCCTACACCAGCCCACTCGAAGAAAGTATTCTTTCTTAAGTATGCTAGACCCGCATCTGATGCGTTGATAGTGAATTCATCACCAGTCATTAAGTCAGTCAATGCAGCCACTAGGATGTTACAGTTTTTCTTAGCGTGAACATTCGCGCTAGAGAAAGAAGGTCCAACCCATCTTATGGTCATTGATTCTATTTTACCATCACAAACACATGATACAAGCTCTTCGGATTCCGTAGAGTTGTTGCATGCTTCTGGNAATTGATCATCACAGCTTCCTAGCGAGTATCCGCAAGTCATTCTGTCTTCTACATCGTCTACATCGACACAGTAAGTTGTACCATTGTAGCACATCTGAACTGAACCACTTAGACTAGGGTAGGTTGGGCAGTTATTACCACAGTACGATGTACCTACGTGCTCACTTCCATAAACGGCAAGTGAACCAATAAATCCAGTACTTGGACTATGCCAGTAGTGACCACCAACTCCGATGGTTACAGATCCGTATATAGATACGCCACCGCAAACTACAACGTGTCCTCCACTCAATACGTGAATCGTTCCGTAATAGGTTCCTGTTCCTTTAATGCAAAGGACTTGACCAGCTGAAACTACAACTGATGGTTGAGGGACCCAGCTTGTGTTATTTAAATTCACAACCTGTGTGCATCCTGGAGGTGCTTGAGCAGCAGAAGAGCTACTAGAACCTGAACCGCTATTCGAATTATTGTTAGCTGGTTCTCCGATAGGAGAATATACAGACAATTGACACGAAAGTGGACTTGGAGCACTAGAATTAGAACCAGAACCAGAACCAGAACCAGAACCAGAACCAGAACCAGAACTAGAGTCTGAACCAGAACCAGAACCAGAACCATTTCCACCACAGAATGTTCCAACATGCTCGTTACCATAAACGGTTAAAGCACCTGTGAATCCTGTATTTGGTGCGTGCCAGTAGTTACCACCATTTTGGATGGTTACTGAACCATAAATTGATACGTTTCCGCATACAANAAGGTGTCCNCCNTTNAATACATGAATCGTTCCGAAATANGTTCCTGANCCNNTAATGCAAAGCACTTGACCATTAGACACTACTCTAGAAGGCTGAGGTATCCAGCTTTGGTTGTTCATGTTCACATTAGCCGTACAGCTAGGAGGTGAATCACAAGTAGGACCACTTGGGCCACCATCACACTGAATATCCGTTACTTCTACGATCCAATCTGCACTTGCAACACAACCGTTTGCATCTGTAACATTAGCTGTATATGTCGTAGTCTCTGTAGGACAAACCGTAATTCCTTCCGTAGTCTCAGTATTTGACCATTCGAAAGAATATCCAGGTGTACCACCAGCTACTGTTGAACTAATAGCAGCACATCCGTAATCAGGACCTGCTCCAGCGTATACACTACCACAGCCATTTGCATCAAGCGTAAGCTCAGTTGGCTCGCTTATCGTTATTGACTCGTCTAGTGCGATACAACCGTTATTGTCAGAAANACCAATTGTGTAGTCTCCAGCAGTCAATCCGTCAAACGTATATGAACCATTTTCTAGAGAACCACCAGTTACCACAACACTACCTAAAGCGTCTGCGTTAACAGGATTTGCGTTGATACCAATGACAGAGAATCCAACCTGAACGATTAATCCATCAGTTAAACTTGATGCAGGTACGCTCACGCTAAAGTCACCACTTGCAGGCAGGTCAGCAACAGCAGAACCACCCAAAGCATCTTGGAATCCGTTGTTTGGATCAAGCGCTTTAATGAAATACTGGGCAGTATATCCAGCCGCAAGCGTATTAGAGCTCACTGAACCACTAAACGTTAAATCATTGCCATTCCATGCACCGTTTTCGAGGTANGTGTTAGCTTCCATGATTTTGTTACCACCCTCATTACCGTCAGACCAAAATGGATCTGCAGCATTGTATGTGTTGAAGTTTGGCTGAAGTGTAATTGTATTTGCACCAGCATCCAAAGTAGACAATACATCAGGTAAAGCCCACGGGCTTCCAAAAATGTATCCACCACCACAACATGGGTCAGCAGGATTATCAAATACATTCATGTATCCAATGTAGCTATCAGATGCATTCACATTTACAACAAGTGATTCAGTTACTGACTCACCATTAATTGTATACGTAAATGGCGCTGATCCTTCCGATGTGCTAACAGAAATACTTCCGTTATCAGCACCGAAACATAGCGCATCCTCACTAGAAAGATCAAATGCTGGCGTAGCATTNACCGTAACATCTAATGATGCCGTGTTTGATCCACAAGCGTTCGTTCCAGTAACACTGATTGATCCNGAGTTTGAACCGAAATCAACTGAAGCTGATTCANCAGCACCCGTTGCAGTTGCGTCCATAGAAGTTGACCAGTCAAAAGCGTCAAAAGAACCAGAAACCGTGTAGGCTTCACCTTCGGTTCCTTCACATACCGCAGTGGCACCGCTTATTNCACCAATTGCAGGCGTGTCATAAACACCTGTAACGGCTAAATCAAAATCTCCAAAGGAGAAAGAAGAGAAAGCCTCAACTGCCACATAATACGTACCTGGCGCTAAAGCAGCAGATAGACTAGATTGCAGACCGCATTCATCATCATTTAATGCAATTGTCTCTCCACCGCATGGTGCAGTAGTTAAGTACAAGTATGTATCCCATGAAGCTCCACATAAAGAGAANCCATAAGTTCCTGCGCAAGGCACAGAAATCTCATATATTCTATCTTGAGAAGTTCTTAAGTCACAGTCATTACATGCTCCATCCGTTGTTCCTGAGATTACAAAATCTCCGTCATANGCAAAAGAGCCATCTATTCCTCCAGCTGGCGGAATGCAAGGACACGAAACAGTAAGTGTTCCATTACTTGGACTAGTATCCTCGTCATCAATAAGGAAATAGTATGTAACTCCACCTGTCAAGTCAATTGTAATGTTAGAAGCAGAAAATACATCATCGATGTAAATCCATTCATCATCTTCAACAACAGTTACAACAGGTATAGTATAATCAATTGTATTACCAAAGTCACCGCCAGCAACAATTGCACCTGAGGCATCTAATAATTCAAAAGATACTTCTGAAGTAAATGAACCTGTAGTCCACGTTGCAGTTAAAACCGCNCCCTCTGGTGCAGAGAAAGTCTCTGTNCCTGATGAACCANCNNCAAGCGTNGCATCTGTNAANACAGGANCACCATCNGCNAAGATTGTNATTGNANTACCATTCCATCCATCNCCCCANNNNTCNANCANNTTTANNGTAAANGNNGCNTGNGGNACACTAGAATCAGGNATAGTGTAATCAATTGTATTACCGAAGNCTCCACCAGCAACAACTGAACCTGAGGCATCTGCAATTTCAAAAGAAACTTCTGAAGTNAATGAACCTGTNGTCCANGTNGCNGTCAAAACNGCACCNTCTGGTGCAGAGAANNNCTCTGNNCCNGATNAATCCNTCNNCNATNGTAGCNTNTTCTAAAACAGGNACNCCATCAGCNAAGATNGTNATTGCANTNCCNTTCCANCCGTCNCCCCANNNNTCANNCATGTTGAGNGTGAANTCNACNATNGCNGCTTCTGAACTTGTACAAGAAAATCCAATGAAAAGATCCGAGTAATAACCAACATTAGTCATCTCAATAAGGTAAGAACCA
>NYTQ01000061.1 GCA_002683585.1 Cryomorphaceae bacterium | reverse complement strand
GATATCTCCAGCCGAAGAGAACTTCAGTTTTGGAATCGTTAATAAGAATTCTTTTCTCGCAGCAAGATTTAGTTGCAGTTGTTGCTCATTGGCCTTGTTTGTTTCATCTTTTTTATTGAAAAAATAATCACAGGCACCGCGGAATTCTTCCCAAAGCTTTTTTTCATAACGACCAGCACCCTTTAAAGTTTTCCATTTTTTTTGAAGCTGAATCAGGGCGTGAGAAGCTTCCTTCCAATCTTCAGATGACTTTAATTCATTTGCCTCAGCAATCAATGCCTTTTTAGCATCTCTTGCTTCTTTATCCTTATTATCTCGAAATTTATAATGCTCTTTTTTTCTTTTAAAGAAGGAATCACATAAAGCTCTAAATTCTTTCCAGATTGCATCATTATCTTTCTTCGGGGCAAAACCAATTTTCTTCCAAGCAGACTGGAATTTAAGTACCTCATCAGTTGTTTTTTGCCACTCTTTTTGGCCTTGAAGATCTTCTTTTTGGTCCAAAAACTCTTTGAGTTGGCCTAAGATTTCCTGTTTCTTCTTGAGGTTTTCTTGCTGAGAAGCTCTATGCTGCTCATAATGTTTATTTATTTTATCATAAATGGACCTCACTACCTCCCAATAGCTTGTTTTTAGTCCTTCCCAATCATCTTTGTTAACCGGACCAACATCTTCCCATTCATCCTGGTAAATCCGTAAGGTTTTTTCAAGATCACGAATCTGCTCACATTCGTTTCGCAGGGTTTGAAGCTTCATAATCACCTTTTGTTTGAGCTGGGTATTTCTCTTGTAATCATGCTCTTTTAGCTCTTTGTATATCGTTATGTTATGGAAAAAAAGCTCTCTTAAACGTGAGTATTCTTTTTGAATGCTATCCCTTTTGTCTCTTGGAATATCTCCGATTTTTTTCCAAGTCTCCTGAATCGTGTTGTAGCCATTAAAAGCAGTGCCTATATTCTCCTCATTTTCTACAAGGTTTTTTAGGTCCGAAATAAGACTTGTTTTGAGCTTCAAGTTCTCTACCTCAAGCTTATTTTTTATATCGAGCTGCTGTTTTTTAGCATCCTTGTACTTCGAAAACAAAGTATAGAAAGATTCTTTGATGACAACAAAATCGATTTGTTCAATATCTTCACCTAACTCTTTCGCTTTTAGCGCAGCAACTTGCTGTTTTCCTTCACTATGCAATAGCCAATCATCAAATTCTGTTTTTAGCTTAGATACGTCTCTTGAAATTGAGAGCATATCTTCTTCAAGAATGAAGGCCTCAAGTTTACTGATATATTCGTTTTCCATCCTTAATTTTTTAGATCAAACGAGGACAAATCATTAAATGCTTTGACACGTTCATTAATATCTGTCTGGTTAATTTCTAAAAGGCGCTCTGTCCCAAACTTCTCCACACAAAAAGAAGCCATAGCAGAACCATAAATAACCGCCCTTTTCATATTCTCAAAGCTTTGGTCGTCGCTCGCAGCAATATAACCCATAAACCCTCCAGCAAATGTATCACCCGCACCAGTTGGATCAAAAACCTCTGCTAAAGGTAACGCCGGAGCAAAAAACATTTGATTCGCAGAAAAAAGTAAGGCACCATGTTCTCCCTTTTTAATAATAACATAAGTAGGACCCATTTTCAAAATCTCTTTTGCAGCAGTTACCAAAGCATATTCTCCAGTAAGTTGTCGTGCCTCTTCATCATTTATAATCAAAACATCCACCATCGATATCGTCTTTTTCAAATCATCCATAGCAATATCCATCCAGAAATTCATGGTATCCATAGCGATCAGCTTTGGTCGTTGTTCCATTCTTTCAATGACTGTACTTTGCACCAGCGGGCTTAGATTTCCTAACATAATATAGGATGATCCCTGGTAGCTGTCGGGAACGATTGGATCAAAATGCTCTAGAACATTAAGCTCGGTAACCAAGGTGTCTCGGCTATTCATATCATTGTGGTATTTACCCGACCAAAAAAAAGTCTTCTCACCCTCCTTAACTTGTAAACCGGAGGTATCGATTCCTCTGGAGTTCATATCGTCAAGAACACCCGAAGGAAAATCTGAACCCACTACAGAAATGATCTTTTGATTTTCTATAAAAAAAGAGGANGCTAAAGAAATATATGTTCCAGCNCCGCCCACAATTTTATCAGTTTTACCAAAAGGCGTTTCTATTGCATCAAAAGCTACACTACCAACTGTTACAAGACTCATAATTTTTTTTTTCCAAAGATACGCAATTCAAAGAATGTCAACCTAATAATCTTGTGCCTTGTTCAGAAATCACCCACTATAATTCCTCATGAATTTGTATTTTTAAACTAATGAAATCTTCACTCCTTATTTTTGCTCTGATATTCAGTGTTGTACATAATGTAATGTGTCAGGAAAAGGCGGTTTCAAACGATGATAAAATTTTCACTGAAATCGAGCTTGAATCAATTAAGCGTGCAAATCCACAGAAAGCATTATACGACGGGTTTTTAAACGCCATTGCATCTGATGTGTACTCTACACAGACGAAAAGCGAATTAACAGGAAGCCTTTTTTCCTATTACATAGAGAACGGCTCCTTTTTTGCTTTTCAAAAAGCTTTTAAACAACACGGAGCATTACTTAAATACAATTCGATTCTCTACAGATATTGGGAAACAATTTCATTGGAGTATAATGAGCGGTTCAAAGCGATGTTTNAGACCTCTGAATTACTATTACAGGAGTCACAAGCATCAGGTGACAACCAAAATGTAAGTGATGCTTACCGTCTTTTGGCCAGATCAAAAATGCACCTAAATCAAAAAGATTCTGCGCTGTTTTATGCCAATTTAGCTCTAAATTTTGCCAAAAGATCTGACGCAATAAAAGCCGTCGCAAACACCTTTAAAGATCTTTCGGAAATTGAAGCTTATTTCGATATCATTGGAAAAAGTACATCAACGCTATTGAAGCTGAATAAAGAAGCTGAGCGTATTAAAGATTACAACNTACTTTGTTGGTCAACGATGATGATTGCTGAAAGATCATTTCAAGTAAATTCTTTTAATGAAGCTAGAACCTATTACCGAAAAGCCTTAAATATTGCAGAAAAAAATNGTTTAGGGCTATTTAAAGTCAGGATCTATGGTGGACTAGCAGAAATTGAACTGTCAAACAATGAATTAGGTGCTGCTTCACTAAACATCAAGAAGGGTTATACATACCACAACACCCAGAAAGAAAGTATATTTTATCTCGATTTTAAATTGATTCATTCGAAATATTTAATTGAACTTGATTCCTTAGTTGAGGTAAAAANTATTCTTTTNGATAANCTTGAAGAATACGCAAAACTAAAATCCTCTGTTGGNATCGGAAAAACCCATCATTTGATTGGAAGAATGTATTTCNATGAGAAAAAATGGAACAAGGCACAAACATCCTTTAATCTCTCCAAATCAATTTTAGACAAGCTCCCTTATTCAGANTATAGNATGGGTAACTATAAATTTCTNGCTCAGGTTTTTGCAGAACAAAATNAATTTCAAAAGGCATTTAAAAACCTCAATATTTTTCAAAAGTATATTGAGGACAATNCTTATTTAAGTGGAAGTAAGGCAATTAATGAACTGACCCAAATGTACTCNAGGGAGCTTAGAGAGTATAGAATCAAAGANCAAGAAAGAGTCATCAAAGACCAACAAAAAGAAAAAGAATTACTTGCGCTCAAAGGAGAAAAACAAATGTCTACAATTGTATTGATTATCATTATTTTGATTTCAACCATTGTTNTTGTCCTATTCTATCTGAGGCAAGCGAAAATCAATCAGAACACNAAAGAGATTGAGATGTCCCAGACCTTACTAAGGACACAAATGAATCCACACTTNATATTCAATGCAATGTCGGTCATTCAAAGTTCACTCTATGAGAACAACCCTTCAAAATCATCGAAATTCCTGGTAAGCTTTTCAAGNTTAATTCGTCTTATTCTTGAAAACTCNCCGAAAGAATTTATCACCCTCGAAACGGAGATTGAGATTTTAGAGAAATATCTAAAGACACAAAAATTAAGGTTTGAAAATAGATTTGATTATCAAATCAATGTTCCTGAAGATTTAATCTTTAAAAAAGTTTTAATCCCACCTATGATTACCCAACCTTTTGTTGAAAATTCTATTGAGCATGGTCAATTAAACATCATTGAAAACGGGAATATTTCGATTAATTTTTCTGAGAAAGACAATATGCTTTTCATAGAAATAATTGACAATGGTGTCGGGAGAGCAGAGTCAGGAAAGAAAAAGAATTCTATGAACGAGCACAAAAGCATGGCCCTAGATATCACAAACAGAAGAGTTGAAATCATTAATAAAAAATATAAATCAAAAGCCAATATTTCCATAGGAGACCTTACAGACCAAAAATACACGGGAACACGTGTTCAAATATTCTTACCATTACTTAACGAAAATCTTAACTTTGATTCTGAATGAAAAAAGTACTCATAATAGACGATGAAAATAAAACGAAAGAATTCATAAAGAGACTCCTTATTTCTTTTGGACATAACTTCGATATTTACACAGACGGCTCTAACGTAGAAAGCGGAATTAGCGCCATTAATAAAATTAAACCCGACCTTGTTTTTNTGGATATTCAAATGCCTGACGGAAACGGCTTTGATGTACTTAAAGGTGTTAAATACAAAGAATTCGAAATTGTATTTATTACAGCGTATCANGAATACGCAATTCAAGCGATTAAATTCAGTGCCTTAGCATACATATTGAAACCGATNGATGTGGAAGAACTGGAGGATGCTGTGGATAAAGCCTTAACAACACTCCAAAAGAAGAAGAACGAGGTNCAGTTCAATGCCTTGGCAAATAATATCGAACGCGGTGAAAAAAAGAAGCTTGTATTAAAGACTCAAGAAAGTGTATATGTNCTTGAACTAAAGGAAATCATANGATGTGAGGCAGATAAAAACTATACCTCATTTTATTTAGAGTCTGGNAAACGAATTTTAGTATCAAAGACACTNAAAGAATATGANTTATTGCTCTCAGGTCATTCCTTTTTCAGNGTTCAGCAGTCTCACTTAGTTAATCTAGATCATATTAATCGATATGATAAAGCTGATGGAGGAGCTGTTATTATGAAAGATGGTAGTTCTGTTCCCTTATCACCTGCCAAGAAAGAGCAGTTTTTCCAAATATTAGAGAACCTTTAATGCCTGACGNAAGTCATCTATAAGATCTTCAGCGTCCTCGACCCCAACACTTAAACGAATTAAGCTGTCAACAATTCCGCTAGCTTCTCTATCTTTTTTGGGAATCGAAGCGTGGGTCATCGTTGCGGGATGACCAATTAAAGATTCGACACCACCTAATGATTCAGCAAGAGAAAACAACTGAAGGTGNCTAAAAACGGCCTGAGCATCTGATAATTGATTTCCCTTGAGCGTGAATGAAAGCATTCCTCCGTAGTCTTTCATTTGCTGCTTCGCGATTAAATGATTTGAATGGGATGTGAATCCAGGCCAATATACTTTCTCTACTGCAGAATGAGCTTGAAGAAAATGAGCTATTTTGGCACCATTCTCACAATGCCGCTGCATACGCAGATGAAGCGTTTTAATCCCCCTTAAAACAAGGAAGCAATCCATTGGACCTGGNACTGCTCCGGAGGAATTTTGAATATGATACATTTCCTTAGCGATAAAATCATTTGANGTAACCAAGGCTCCCATAATTACATCAGAATGACCCCCAAGGTATTTCGTAACTGAGTGCATCACAATATCCGCCCCCATATCTATAGGATTCTGTAGGTATGGAGTTGCAAAAGTATTGTCAACACAAAGCCAGGCATTNCAGGATTTCGCCAATGCTACAAGGCCTCGAATATCAATAATNTTAATCATTGGATTTGTTGGTGTTTCTNCCCAAATAAGTTTTGTNTTTTCATTGATAAACGCCTCCACGTTATCCACCTTATTCATCTCTACAAAATGAAACTTAACCCCATACTTCTCGAAAATAGTTTTAAAAAGACGGTACGACCCACCGTAAAGGTCATTCGTTGAAATCACCTCGTCTCCGGGACTAAGCATTTTCATAACACAATCAATCGCTGCAAGACCGGAACCGAAACAAGCTCCATGATTNGCATTTTCAAGTGCGGCTATATTTTTCTGTAGTGCATCTCGAGTGGGATTTTGGGTCCTAGAATATTGATAGCCCTTATGAACGCCTGCATCCTCTTGAACATATGTGGAGGTCTGAAAAATCGGGGTCATAATTGCACCCGTTGATGGATCCGGTTCTACTCCTGCGTGAATTACTTTTGTACCAAATTTCATAATATATATTTGGACTAAAAGTAATAGAATCCTTTAAGGTAACTCTAATTCTGCTGAAGGATCCCAAAATAAACTTTCGAAGTCTACAACCCTATCATCATGAATCACTACCCCCTCTTGTTCTAGAAGTAATTTCATCTTATCAGGTGTGTCAAAATGATTTTTCCCAGTAAGCATACCGTTTCTATTTACTACTCGATGAGCAGGTACATCCTTTTTAGTATGAGAGGCATTCATCGCCCAACCAACCATTCGCGAAGATTGTTTCGATCCAAGATATTTCGCAATCGCTCCATAAGAGGTCACCCTCCCATGGGGAATGAGTCTTACCACATCATAAACATCTGTAAAGAAATCAGAATTTTTCAGAAATTATCAGTTTAATATCTAAAATTAAAGAAATTCTCAAGCATAAAAAAAGCCCTCTAAAAGGGCTTTTAAATATTATATTCGGATTTGGAATTAATCTTCAGAGGTACCTTTCCAATTTCCTTCGTCATCATACTTTGCTAAACAAGCTGCAGTTTCTTCCTCACTACATCCTTTATCTGCACA
>NYTQ01000060.1 GCA_002683585.1 Cryomorphaceae bacterium | reverse complement strand
GAACCTCATGACATGGTTTGCATTGTCTCCCGGAGAATTAAATGAAATTTATGTACCTAGTTGGAATCCTGAAGCAATAGATATTGCAAAAGAAATTCAAGCATATCAGAGCTCCTACCTCGGGCAAATGGAAGTTCGATCTGAAAGCGCTTATGCCCTTGAGACTTTCCTTTTTGTTTCTGAAGGCCTATGGCGCTATTCTGCTATGATGATTACAGGTATTCTTCTCTTTCGATTGGAATGGTTTAAAGCAATTAAGGGTGGGGCTTATTACTTGCGTTTTGGGCTCGTCTTTTTAATTGCGGGTTTGGTCATTTCCGCTTTTGGCTTGTATCTCTCCTATGAGCGGCTATGGGAGGGAGCTTGGAGCATGACAGTGGGTCATCAATTCACCTATATCGCCTCTTTTTTCATGGCTTTATCATATATCTCAATTTTGGTTTTTTGGTCAACAGTTGGTCTTGGTCGTNNTNTACAAAATCTGCTTAAAAAAGTAGGTCGCATGGCTTTCACAAATTATATAATGAGTTCGATCGTCTGNACCTTCATTTTTTATGGGCATGGCTTAGGNTATTTTGCGCAATTTGATCGAGCCCAGCAATGGGGCGTTGTTCTTTTTGTTTGGGTGCTAATTCTCCTTTTATCAAATTGGGTGATGAGTCGCTACAGACAGGGCCCTCTTGAATTTATATGGCGTAAACTAACCTATTTTTAATAAATANAATTGAACTTCCCGTTGGTGCACTTGTTTCTTNNAGAATACCCTATTTATGCNGTTAAGAATTTNCAGAAATCCTTAATTTTGTACAACTTTTAAATGAAGAGATGATTAAAACAGATATTATCATAATCGGAGCAGGCCCTGTTGGTTTATTTACAATTTTTGAAGCAGGTCTTTTAAAGCTGAAGTGTCATTTGATTGATTCACTTCCCATTCCGGGTGGGCAATGTGCTGAAATCTATCCGAAGAAACCTATTTATGATATCCCAGGCTTCCCATCCGTGCTAGCCGGTGAGCTCGTGGATAACCTTATGGTTCAAGCTGAACCTTTCAAGCCAGGTTTTACCTTGGGTGATGCGGCGGTTTCTATTGATAAGCAGGCTGATGATTCTTTTGTTGTCACGACCAAAAGTGGCGTTGAGCANGCTGCACCTGTAGTTATGATTGCAGGAGGTCTTGGTGTTTTTCAACCAAGAAAACCACCTATTTCCAATATCAATGATTTTGAAGATAAAGGAGTAGAGTATATTATTAAGGATCCTGAGTTTTACAGAGGTAAAAAGTGTGTGATTGCCGGAGGAGGCGATTCGGCCCTTGATTGGTCCATTTTTTTAGCTGAAAAGAAAATTGCAAAAGAGGTTGTATTGGTCCACCGAAGCAGCTCTTTTAGAGGACATCTTGATTCGGTGCAACGGGTCATTGATTTAGCGGATCAAAAACAAATAAAATTGGTCACGGAAGCCGAGGTTATTGGCTTAAATGGTGAATCAAAACTAGACAGTGTGACCATAAAGCACCAAAAAGAAGGAAGCTTTGAGGAGTCGACGGACCATTTTATACCACTATTTGGTTTAAANCCATCTCTAGGACCCATTGCAAATTGGGGGTTAGAAATTGAAAAAAATGCCATTAAGGTAGATACGACAGATTATTCCACAAATATTCCTGGTATATATGCCATAGGTGATGTGAACATCTATACAAATAANCTCAAGCTTATATTGTGTGGTTTTCATGAGGGAACTTTAGCTGTGCAATCTGCTTTTGCTCGNATTCATCCNGACAAGAAGAANATTTTNAAGTATACCACCGTGAATGGGGTTCAAGGATTTTAAAATTTTGAATTTCATATCTTTAGCGTCTTAGACAAATACCTATGGGTCGCTATTCTCTTAATACATTAATTCTATTTGGTGTTCTATCGATTGCCAGCATTCTTGTGGTGCAATTGGTATGGGTCCGCAAGACCATGGAGCTTCAGGATATCAACATTGCAATTCAAGAGAAAGAGGATAGTCTGAATATCAAAGAGTTTTCGGAGCAAAGTCATGTTGCATTAAGGAATGTATTGGAGCAAATCAATACGAATCTTNCCGATAGCTCCGAATTGTATGGTGCAGTTAAGCAAATNCGTTCTAATCGATTTATGGTTGACATCAACGAAGAACTTCAACCTTATTATCTGGANACGCTCTTAAAAAAGTCCTTTTATGCCCAGAACATCAATCAAGATTTTGTTTATGGCATTTATGATTGTTTTACAGATTCTATTGTCTACGGCAATTTAATTAAGTTTTCAAAGGATTCATTGTATGAACCCTCCTCTAAAAACCAAGAGGGTATTACCTCTGAAAACGTAACTATCAAAAATGACGGGCATTATTTTACCGTTTTTTTNCCAAATATNAGAGCAGAACCAATCGTACCGGTAAAGTTTATTTCTCCTTGGGTGTATATCGGCATTATTATCTTATTNGTTGCCTTCTTTTTTATGTACTCTCTAGTCATTATTTTTCGTCAAAGAAAATTATCCGAGGTCAAGAATGATTTTATNAATAATATGACCCATGAGCTAAAAACACCTATTTCAACGATTAGCTTATCCTCTGAGATGTTGCTGCAAGATTCGGGAACGTCTCCAGAAAAGGTTCATAAATATGCGGGAATCATTTATGAGGAGAATAAACGATTAGAGCAGCAAGTTGAGCGGGTTCTTAATGTCGCCAAGCTTGACAAGAATGAACTTGTATTGAATAAAGAAGAATTCGATTTACAAGAANTTTTGGGTCAGTTAAAGGAAAATTTTGAAGCATTTCAATCCGAAAAATCGAGTTCATTGAACTTAAACCTCTCCGCGAATTCTCATATCCTTTTGGCAGATCCGGTTCACCTCACCAATGTTCTGTATAATCTCATGGACAATGCTGTGAAGTATAGCGAGGGAGATGTTCAAATTTCAATTTCAACAAAGGTCTCCTCTCCATATCTTATTATTGAATTCTCAGATAAGGGGATTGGGATTAGTAAAGAACATCAAAAAGNAATTTTTGATAAATTTTACAGAGTCCCNACGGGAAACGTCCATAATGTNAAGGGTTTTGGACTTGGTTTGTACTATGTGAAGNTCATAGTTGAGGGGCACAAGGGTAAAATTTCTGTTAAGAGCACGATGGGAGAGGGCACTAGCTTTACTCTGAAACTCCCTTTATAACGTTTTTTTTAAGGTGCAATCTGGCTGAGGGAAAAGTCCTTTTCGCAGCATTTTTTTATTTTTTCCATTCAAGCTGAAAGATTCTTCAAGGTCAGAGTAGGGAATGCTTACAGTAATAATATAGCTTCTTCTCTCGAGCTTTTTTATTCGATATGCTGCCGTATATTCCTTTAATCCAATCTTAAGCAACAGATTTTCTTTATTCAAGGTAATTGAAATAGGGCAGGCTTCAACGGTCAGTAATTCCTGTCCGCTATTGATCTTATAGGATTCTATTGTGCCTGTATAGTGACCAAGATCCTTCTTTTTAATTTGTGCATTTAAGCCAAATGAGCAGATAAGGATGAAGCCAAGCAGAACCATTTTCATAGAATTAAAATTAATACAATTCTGCGTCTTTTAATAGTTATTAACTTGTTAAAAAATCCTTGTCCTAACCTGAAAATTCTGTGCTAAAAAATTCTATTTTTGAAACATGAGACAATACCATGATTTGCTCCAGCACATTTTAGATAATGGAACAANAAAAGAGGATAGAACGGGAACCGGTACAATTTCTGTTTTCGGCTACCAAATGCGTTANGATTTAAATGAGGGATTTCCCTGCGTGACGACTAAAAAGCTCCATTTGCGTTCAATCATTCATGAATTGCTGTGGTTTCTAAAAGGAGATACCAATATTGGTTATTTAAAAGACAACAAGGTTTCTATTTGGGATGAGTGGGCTGATGAAAATGGAGATTTGGGCCCTGTTTATGGCTCCCAATGGCGCAGCTGGCCGAAAGGCAATGGAGAGAGTATTGATCAAATCAAACAAATATTAAAGCAAATAAAAGAGACTCCTGATTCNAGGAGAATTATTGTNTCGGCCTGGAATGTATCCGAAATACCCGGTATGGCCTTGCCTCCGTGTCATGCTTTTTTTCAGTTTTATGTAGCAAATAAT
Source organism: Cryomorphaceae bacterium (assembly GCA_002683585.1). The sequence continues at coordinate 4,842 of NYTQ01000060.1, read as the reverse complement.
AAATTGAGTTGTCAATTGTATCAGCGCAGTGCAGATACCTTTTTAGGAGTGCCTTTTAATATTGCTTCTTATGCGCTATTGACCATGATGATTGCACAAGTTTGCGATTTAGAATTGGGAGATTTTGTTCATACACTCGGAGATGCACATCTTTACTCCAATCATCTTGAACAGGCAAAGCTCCAGTTAGAAAGAGATTTTAGGCCGCTTCCTACAATGAAAATAAATCCTGATGTNAAAGANCTTTTNGAATTCAAATTTGAGGACTTTGAATTATTGAACTACGATCCGCATCCTCATATTAAAGCTGCAGTGGCCATATAATGAAGGTTTCTTTGATCGTTGCTATGGATAAGAATCGGGGTATTGGTAAAAACAATGACCTCATGTGGCATTTACCGAATGACATGCGGTTTTTTAAAGAAACTACTGCCCATCAGATTGTAGTCATGGGAAGAAAGAACTATGATTCAATACCAGAGAAATATAGACCTTTACCAAATCGAAAGAACATTATTCTTACTCGAAATTCCGATTTTAAGGCCGAGGACTGTGATGTATTTTATGCTTTAGATGATGCGCTTGGCGCATATGCAAATGAGTCTGAAAAAATAATTTTCATTATCGGTGGAGGGCAAATTTATACCCTGGCCCTAGAGGAAAGAGTGGTAGACGAAATGTTTATCACACATATTGATGGCGATTATGATGCTGATACATTTTTCCCGGANTTTGATGAAAGTGAATGGAAGAAAGAATTAGTTTTCAAACAGGCGATAGACGACCGTCATAAGCACAGCTTCGAAGTTTTTCGTTATACGTTCGTTAAATAAAAAACGGCACATAGTGCGGCTGTTTCAGTCCGTAATCTATTTTCACTTAGCTCGATTTCAATGTANCCAGAACTTTTTGCTTCCTCAACCTCCTGGATAGTGAAATCTCCTTCTGGGCCAATAAGAATAGGAGTAGCTTTTGAAATTGATCTCGCATGGGTTTTATTTGCNTCATAGCAATGACCAATATAGCCATTAGGTTCATTTTCAATAAATNTCATAAAAGGGATAGGTTCTTCTATCTCAGGTAAATAAAACCTTTTAGACTGTTTTAAAGCAGAGACTATTATTTTTTCTAGTCTTTTTCGATTGATTGTTTTGCGTTCACTATTTGTACAGTTGATTAAAGATAACCTTGTAAGACCTAGCTCTGTTGCTTTTTCAAGAAACCATTCCAATCGNTCGCTGCTTTTCGGGATTGCCATGGCNATGTGGAGCGCTCTTTTTGCAGGTTCGTGATGGGTGCGTTTCATAATCTTGACCTTACACTTTTTATAATGGTCATCAATGATCTTACATTCAAATTGCCCGCCCATTCCGTTAACGAGTTCAATTTCATCTCCATTTACCTTTCTTAATACTTTNATGCAATGTTTTGATTCAAGCTCAGAGAGCGTGTATTCGGAATACTGCATTGTGCAGTCAGGCGCAAAGAAAATCATGGGTTCAATAATTTGAAAATCATTTCTTTCATAAGGTCCGCTTGGCTCGAGCTTGTATTGCCATATCCTTTTGATTTGAGATCATATTCTTGCAGCACTTCCATATTAAAAGCGATTTTTTTCGGACTAAATTTTGCCTTCGCTTTACTTAGCTCTCCTGCAANAAATGGATGAACACGTAGCTCCTTAGCAATNGCNTCTCGAGCAGAAAATTTTAAGAAGTGTATTTTGAGGATGTTTGAGAAAAATGTAAAAAGTGAAGAAACGATTTGCGTTAAGTGCACTGCTTTTGGGTTCATCTCAAAATAGTTAATGATTTTATAGGCCTTATGAATATCCTGGGCTGCAACGGCATTGGTTAATTCAAATAGATTATAGTCCTTGGAAATCCCAATGTTTTCCTCAATATGTTTTTCATCGAGCGCTGTTCCTTTTGGATAAATGATGCTCAGTTTTTCAACNTCATTAACAATACGTCCCAAGTCATTCCCTAAGAATTCATTGAGTAGCATAGTCGCTTTAGAATTTAAACTAAATCCTCTGCTCGTTACGTAGCGCTGAATCCANTCGTTAAGCTGGTATTCTCTAATTTTCTCAGAAAGGAAAACGGCACCTTGNTTTACGATAAGCTTCAAAGATTTTTTTCTCGAGTCATACTTTTTGTATTTGTGACAAATCACAAATATTGTCGATGGATTGGGGTTTTCAAAATATGGGCAGAGTGCTTCTAATTTTTTAAATTCTTGTGCTTCTTTTAGCACGACCAATCTTTTTTCACTCCCCATCGGAAATGATTTTAGTTCGTTAATGAGCACATTCACATCTGTGCTTTTGCCATANAGAATACTCTGATTGAATTCTTTTTCATGGTCTTGAAGCACATTTTTTATAAGTGCATTTGTGATGANGTCAATAAAATANGGCTCCTCACCATGGAGGAAATAAATNTTTTGAAAAGATCTGTTTTCAATTTCTTTAAGAATTAGCTTTTCATTCATGCTTATTCTCCCAAATTTGAATGAGTTCAATTAGGGTGCGAACTGATTTTTCCATGTCTTGAACAACGACATANTCTTGTCTAGAATGTATAGCCATTTCACCTGTGAAAATATTTGGACAAGGCATTCCCATGAATGACATTCTAGATCCGTCAGTCCCACCTCTGATNAGGTCAAATACAGGATTGATGCCTACTTTTTCCATTGCTTGTCCCGCATATTCGCATACTTNGGGATATTCATTAAGAATTTCCTTCATNTTTCTATATTGCTCAAAGATTTCAATATTGTATTCAATTCCAGGGTGATTTTCTGCGATTGACTTCATGGTTTCAGAAATCAACTCCTCATATTCTGCCAGCTTTGCTGTTTGGTGATCCCGAATGATAAACTCCACAGANGCTTTTTCAAGTCCGCCCTCAANGGCATATGGATGAATGAATCCCTCACGGTGTGACGTAGTTTCTGGCGTTAAAGTATCTTTTGGCAATGAATCTACAAGTAGGGCTGCCATTTTAATTGCATTTACCATTTTACCTTTCGCATATCCAGGATGTGCACTCAATCCATCTATGCTTACCTTNAGTCCATCTGCTGAAAATGACTCATCCTCAATAGAACCNTCTGGACCTCCATCTAAGGTGTAGCCAAAGTCTGCNTTAAGCTTNTCCATATCAAGGTGGTCGACTCCTTTGCCAATTTCTTCATCAGGTGTAAATAAGATTCGNATNTCACCATGTTTTAATTCTGGGTGCTCTATCATGTATTTGGCAAAATCCATGATAATCGCTATGCCTGCCTTGTCATCTGCTCCTAATAGTGTTTCTCCACTTGCTGTTATAATATCGTCACCATGCTTACCCTTTAGATAGGTATGCTTTTCCTGGGTGACAATTTGCGTTGGATCATCTGGAAGAACAATAGGTTCACCTTGGTAATCCCTATGCACGATCGGTTTTACATTTGTTCCGCTACAATCTGGTGCAGTATCCATGTGAGAACANAAGCATATGGTTGGTACATTCGATTTTTCCGAGTTCGAAGGAATTGTAGCAAAAACATATCCCCATTTATCCATCTCAACATCTGCAGCACCCATTGCTTTGAGCTCATTAACCAATAAACGACCCAAGTCTTTTTGGATTTCAGAGGATGGGAAAGTCGTTGAATTTGGATCCGCTGTGGTATCTATTTTTGCGTATCTAATNAATCGTTCTTCTACAGTATGTTTGTACTTCATACCTCAAATATACGAATCCTATCCCTTCAGATTTAATTGCCTTGAATGATGTTTCTAAGAAGTGTTAACTCCTCTACCTTCTCGGAGTTTCCTACACGTTGAAACGACGATATAAGATTGTTCAGCATTCTTTTGATAATTGCTGAATTAGANCATGGCTCGAAGTATTCTCTGCGATGAGGAAGCTTAAGTTCATCCAGAAATTGTTTGATTTCATTGGTATTGAAAATCACCCCATTTGAAAATGCATTGATATAGCATAAAACACCGAATTCGTTTTCTTCATTGATCATTGCACCGGACCCTCTTGTATCTATATATGCCAATACAAAGTGATTCGGAAGGTTCACCCCATAAATAGGAAGATCTAACGATTGTGCGATGATACTATACAATAGGCATATACTCAACGGGTTTCCTTTTTTACTTTCTAAAACAGTATTGATATAAGAATTCACCGGAGAATGGTAGTTCTTGCTATCGCCGTGAAATTTGTGCGCCTTGAAGAAGATGCGATTGAAAATTTTTACCTGCTCGTAGGCCGTTAAGTGATCATTTAGCTCTAACCAGATATCCTGTCTTATCGTTTGAATAAAACTACGTATAGATTCTTCATCTAGACCGGGGTATTGGTACTTTGCTACAATAATTGCTCCTTCTAAAAGGTCTTTTTCAGGACAATTATTCCATTTTTCTAAACCTGTCTTGACTTCTTCAAATTGGATGTCATGAATAATGTTTTCAATTCTACTTTGAAACACTAAACCGTAATAGTCCTCTTCCCAAGATTTCTCAAGGTATGGAATAGCCGTACTGCCGCATTTTATGATTTCATCACGCACATGGAGGAATACATTCTCATCCGGATCATCGATTAGCTTAACAAGTGCTGAAATGGAAGGTTTAGCCTTACTCATGTAACAAATATATCGAAGGAGGTCAATCGTTCATCAAGGCATGAAATAGTTTATCAATGCCAAAATGTTAATTGCAGTGTGAAACCATTTTGATTTTATTCCGTTAAACGATATTGTATTTAGATTAACTTTGCTACAGGTTAATAAAATCAAGGGGACTTCGGTCCCCTTTTTTTATTCATTCCCCGTAAG
>NYTQ01000005.1 GCA_002683585.1 Cryomorphaceae bacterium | reverse complement strand
TCATGCAACTAATGATATTTATATAGACAAGAATTATGGCGGAGTATTTATTATTTGGGATCGTATGTTTGGAACCTTCCAAGAAGAGCAATAAGATGAACCTTGTGTATATGGCATAAGAGGGCCTATTCGATCTTTTAATCCTTTATGGGCAAATATTCATATTTATCTTGGTATTGTTAAAGATTTTTTTCGAACAGAAAAATTTAAAGATAAACTTCGTGTTTTAGTTGCACGAACAGGTTGGCAGCCTGATGACGTAGCTAAAAAATTTCCATCTAAAGAATATAACCCAAAAACCTATATAAAGTTTGATCCAAAAGTAAGCAAATTAATAAGTTTTTACGGATTTATTCAGTTAATTGTATTGGCGATCATCGGACCATTTATTATTGAATATGGATCTTCAAACTATATTTTAGGGGTCATATACGTTGGTATGTTGGTGTTTACGATGGTATCAACCTCTAGATGGTTAGAAGGAAGATCTGCAATGTATATGGAGATTTCAAGACTCTTTATTTTCACAATAGTTGGGCTATTTGGGTCTCAATACTCACAGACTTATGATGCCGCAATTTATCTTTTGATATACACCCTCATTAATTTTATTGCTCTTCCCTTCTTAGGCAAGATCTCAAATAATCAAAGCACTGCATATCAACATGGATGATATTCAAGAGAAAAATAAATTAGATGGAAGGCTAGAAAGAAGTAAAAAGAGTCGAGATTTAATTATTAAGGCAATGCGTGATCTTATTGATGAAGGTATATTAAGTCCAACAGCGCAGCAAGTAGCCCAAACAGCTCAAGTAGGTATAAGAACAGTATTCCGTCATGCAAATGATATGGAAACTCTATTTAAGTTTATTACAAAAACAAATGCTGAAAAGCGCAGTAAACATTTTTTAAAAGCTGTTACAAATGGAAATCTTGAAGAAAGAATAGTAAAACTTGCTCGTTCTAGAGGGGAGGGATATTCAGAAATGCAAAATTTTATTTTAGCTACGACATCTTCAAAATGGAAATACAAGTCTCTAGATAATCAATACCAGGGTGCCAACAAAAGGCTTAAAAAAAATCTTCATGAGTGGCTGCCAGAAATAAATAACTTGACTGAAGAAAAACAAGAAATGATTGAAGCAATTATGTCTTTTGAATATTGGTATAGACTTAGAGTTCATCAAAACAACTCAGCCAAAAAAACTTTAAATATAATAAAGAATCAAACCAAAGCATTATTTAGATAATGTCGTTATAATTTTTTGAATAAACATAAGGGGACAGTATGAAAGAATTTTTTAGGATGTTAGGGGAGCTCAAGTACATGATCCCTGTATTGAGATATAAATGGCCAGATCCAGATAGTAATGCTTCTTTAGCTCACACCTTTCAAGATTCAACTGAAAAATTTGGAGACCGCCCTTTTGTTTTTTTTGAGGATGAAACATGGACCTATTCCGAGGCCAATAAGGCAGCGAATAGTTTTGCAAGATATCTTGTAGAAAGCGGAGTGCAACATGGCGAAAGAGTTGTTCTTTTCATGGAGAACCGTCCTTATTATGTGATTTCACTTCTTGCATTAAACAAAATAGGCGCTATCGGCGTACTTATCAATACAAGTTTGACTGGCGATCCCTTGATACACTGTATAAATTCTTCTGATTCTACAAAATGTATAGTTGGAGCAGAAAGAGCTAAACCTTTAGAGGATGTATTAGATCAAATTAATATTTCAAATAAAGACGATCTTTTATGGGTTGCAGACAATAAGGATTATGAGCAACCAGATTGGGCAACAGATTTAAAAAATAATTTAGACTTCAATGATAATGAAAACTTAAAGGAAACTAATCTAGTTACGTCTAAAGATACTGCATGTTATATATTTACTTCTGGTACAACCGGCGTTCCAAAAGCTGCTGTTTTGCCAAATCGTAAACTTATAGCAGCTGCAGTCAATATAACCAAAGCAGGCTATAGAATAAATCATGAAGACTGTATGTATAACTGCTTACCTTTATATCATTCCACAGGTTTAATGCTTGGTTTATGCGGAGCTATTCATGTAGGTGCATCATCATTTATTAAAAGAAAGTTTTCTGCCTCTTCTTTCTGGGCAGATGCTCATAAATATAATACAACTGCATTTGTGTATATTGGTGAGTTATGCAGATACCTTGATAATCAGGAACCATCTGAGGCTGAAAAGAATAATCCAATAAAAAGTATGGTTGGAAATGGTTTAAGACCTGATGTTTGGGACTCTTTCAAAGATAGGTTTGATGTAGATAGAATAATAGAAATTTATGGAGCAAGTGAAGGAAATGCTCTATTTATGAATCTTTTTAATAAAAATAAGACTATTGGTATGACAAGTGCTGATGTTGCTTTACTTGAATACGATGTAGCTGAAGACGAAATTCTTAAGGATGCTGACGGTTATTGTAAAAAAATCTCTAATCATGAGCCTGGCCTTCTTGCTATAGAAATTGGACCAAATGCAGTTTTTAATGGCTATACAGATAAAGAAGCAAGTGAAAAGAAAATTCTACGCAATGTATTTACCAGCGGTGATGCTTGGTTTAACTCCGGCGATTTAATGCGCGATCAAGGCTTTAAACACGTGCAATTTGTTGATCGTTTAGGTGATACTTTCCGTTGGAAGGGGGAAAACGTATCGACGACAGAAGTGGAGAACTGTATCAGCCAATATGAGTCAGTAAGTGATGTGATTGTGTATGGGGTCGAAGTCCCAGACACAAATGGCCGAGCAGGTATGGCCGCTGTATGGTTAAAAGATGGGGAACGTTTTCAGCCACAAGACTTTTATGGGTACATCAGCTCAGTGCTACCGTCTTATGCCTTGCCGATATTTGTCAGAGTTGCGAAAGAGGCAATGGAGACAACCGGCACATTTAAATACAAAAAAACCGACCTAAAAAAACAAGCGTTTGACATTGAGCAACTTAAGGATGATGTTTGGGTTTGCTTACCGAAAACGCAGACGTTTGAAAAGCTAGATCAAGCGCTTCTGGCCAACATAAATGCGGGCAGCGTGTCTTTTTAAAGCAGGTTCTATTAATTTGGAAACGATTAGCCTCGAATTATCGTCACGAAATGTTTACATGAAGGGTGGGCTTATTATAAAGGTTTTAATTGCTGAACAAATTTAGATATAGAAAAAGGAAGTCGTTTATTAAGCTTTTTAATAAGTGGTTGAAGGTGTCTGTCATTAATTTGCGGAAGTCCGCTTTTAAAGGCCAATACAATCAAATTATCGCCATTAATTGAACACGCAAGGCAGCGTTTATCAAATTGCGAACATAGCACCTCTCTTGCTCTAGGGTGAGAGCCTTTACCCAAGTCCCATAAATTTAAAACTAAGATACCGTTTTGGCTCAATGAGTTAACGCAATCGTTAATAAATGCAGAGCTTAGTTGCATCTCTAACATGCCGTTATCGTTATAAATATCGGCAAAAATTAAATCTGTTTCCCCGTTAAATTCAGACATGTACTCTTGAGCGTCAATTGCACTGATATTAAGTCTGTCATCGTCTGTTGGTAGCCCAAACCAGTTTTGTGCAACGTTAATGACCTGAGGTCTTAACTCTGCCGCATCGATTAAGATTGTCGGGTCATAGTTATGCAAGGCATGGACAAGGCTTCCACCACCCAAGCCAAGTAAGGTAATTCTTTTTGGAGAAGGAAAGTAGATGAGACTTAGCATCATGGCTTGGGTGTATTCAAAAACAAGGTCGCAAGGCCTCGTTAAATCAACGGCGCTTTGTTGTGAGTCTTCACTAAAGGCAAGGTAGCGCCTTGAGCCTTCTTCAAAAACACGAATTGGGCCTAGGTCGTCGTAACAGCGATATATTTCGTTTCCAGGAATAGTCATGGTAAAGCGCGTCCCAGATAGCATATTAATTAGCTTGAAAGACTCATAGAACTTGATAGCTTTTATTGTTTTCTTAAATTTTTTTATCGTATTAAGTCTCTTTACTTTGAATGTGAGACCTTTCTAAAGTATCAAGGTTAAGTGCTGTTAATTCACCGCCCCATACACATCCAGTATCGATCGCTTGAAATTGTTCACCATAGCCGGTATTCCCAGTCAAGGCCGCCCAGTGGCCGAAGATAAAGCGAGTGTTATCTTGTGGTGGAAAGCTAAACCAAGGAGAAAAACCATCAGGCGCTGAGCCTAAATCTTCTTTCGCCGCAAAATCCAATTCACCATTTTTTTTTATAAAACGCATGCGCGTAAAATAATTGGTTATCACGCGTAGTCTCGTTATATCCGTTAGCGTTTCTGACCAAATAGCTGGGTTATTACCGTACATATGCTCAAAAAAATTGCGTCGAGAGTGATCTTGTAGTGCAATTGATACTTCTTTGCTTAATTGAAATGCTTGTTGAACAGACCAAATATGCGGGATACCTGCATGAGTCATGACAATATTAGATTGTTGATCCCATTGCATTAGTGGTTGTTGAGATAACCAGTTTAAAAGCTCATCACGATCTGGTGCATTGAGAATATCAGAAAATGTATCTTTTCTCTTCGCCTTGCTGTTGGTGTAATAGCAGGCTAAAAGATGAAGGTCATGGTTACCTAAAATGACTTTTGCGGACTTACCTTTTGATTCACCTAGATGTTTAATAAAGCGCAATGACTCTAGAGATTTCGGGCCTCGGTTCACTAAATCGCCAGCGAACCATAATTCATCTTTATCAAGGTCAAATTTAATCTTGTCGAGCAAGGCGATGAGGGAATCGAAACAGCCTTGAACATCACCTATTGCGTATCTTGCCATTTAGACTTCTCAACTGAGGAATGAATACTTATGCGCTTTCATATTTTAGCGGATCTATTTGTCCATTATCTCGAAAGGCTTCTAAGCGCTCTTGGCAAGCACCACATTTTCCGCATGCCCGCTCGCGACCGTTATAACAAGTCCAAGTTTTAGAATAATCTAAACCCATAGCGAGCCCTTTACTCAATATTTCTGTTTTATTTATGTTTTGAAACGGTGCAATGATTTCCACAGGTTCATAGTTAGCGACTTTGGAGACGGCATCCATTTTCTCAATAAACTCAGGGCGGCAGTCGGGGTAAATCGCATGGTCACCGCCGTGTGCACCATAATAAACTGCCTCAGCTTTAATAGAAACGGCATACGCAATGGCTAAAGAAAGCATAATCATATTGCGGTTGGGAACTACCGTTGATTTCATGCTTTCTTCTTCGTAATGGCCTTCAGGAATTTCAATATCATCGGTTAACGAAGACCCCATTAAGAGCTGGTGAATAGGGGTAATGTCGACAATTTTATGCGGTAGCCCTAAGTCGTCACATACCTTTTGGGCATAATGCAGTTCTTTGGAATGTTTTTGTCCGTAATTAAATGAAAGGGCATATACGCGCTTACCTTGAGCTATGGCTTGGTTCATCAAGGTAAATGAATCCATGCCACCGGAGTAAATGACCACCACTTTGTTTGTCATGTTTTATCTCTTTTGCTTCATTTAGTTCGAGTATTTAAAAATGTTTAGTTTAGCCTTCATCACGTCTAAATAATAGGCGGGAAGTACTAAACCAAATGATCTAACGGCACCTCAGTACGATTAATGATTTTACGTAGTACAAAACTTGAGTGAACACCGCTGACGCCCGGAATACGCGTTAGTTTTCCTAATAGGAAAGCTTGATAGGCTTCCATATCGGTGACTAAAACATCGACCATATAATCAGCTGATTGGCCTGTTATCAGCGTGCATGACAATACTTCAGGGCAGGCTTCCAGTGTTTCTTCAAATGTTTCAAAGCGGTCTGGCGTATGTCTATCCATGCTAACTTGTATCAATGCATTGAGCTTTAAACCCAGCATATCTCGATTTAACAAGGTGACGGTCTTTAATAATAAACCGCTCTCTTCGAGCTGTTTGACGCGTCGAGCACATGGCGATGGCGATAAGCCAACTTTTTCAGCTAATTCTAAATTGCTGATTTTTCCGTTTGCTTGCAAGCAAGACAAAATTTTTCGATCCAATCGATCTAGTTTGATCATAAAAAAGCAACTAATAAAATATTAAATACGGTTATGTGTACAAAGTTAGCATAAAAAACTAATTATAAGTATTTTATTGGTGAGTCTGTATTTATTTATTGTGTTTTGGTGCCCATTTTGATGATTAATGTCTGCGCATCTCATTTACACTTACTTACATCGGTATTGTGTTGGATGCTTTACTCACTTTCTGGTCTCCAGACTGATATGGAGGGGAAATGAGTGAACTTATGAGCGACGTAGAGAGGATATGCAATGAGCAGCGAAACTGGCCAAACAAATAGATTTAATCATAAAAAATATCAAGCATTTGCGCCAATTCGTTTAACGGATCGGACATGGCCTGATCAAGTGATTACGCAAGCACCTAAGTGGTGTAGTGTGGACTTGCGCGATGGTAATCAAGCGTTAATTGAACCAATGAGTGTAGAGCAGAAAAAAACACTGTTCGCCTTACTTGTTAAGTTGGGCTTCAAAGAAATTGAAGTCGGCTTCCCTTCCGCTTCGCAGCCAGATTTTGACTTTGTTCGTTGGTTAATAGAGGCAAAACAAGTTCCTGAAGATGTCACTTTGCAGGTGTTAACACAGGCACGTCCTGAATTGATAGAAAGAACATTTGAATCTTTGAAAGGCGCAAGGCGAGCTATTGTCCATGTCTATAATTCCACTTCCACAGTACAGCGTGAGCAGGTCTTTAAACTAGATAAGAAAGGGATTGTTGATATTGCCATTAATGGCGCTAAAACTGTTCAGTATTACGCGCGTCAACAGCCTGA
>NYTQ01000059.1 GCA_002683585.1 Cryomorphaceae bacterium | reverse complement strand
AGTGTTTCATTCGCAGCAATTTCCTCTATATTCTCTTGAGGTGAAAGAACATAAATCATTTCCTTATTTGTATTGCTGTATGAAAACGCTTGATTTAGACAATGGTCTTTTGGCGTGGAAAAACGAAGTGGTGCCTTACTTTCTGCTGTTGATGAAGGATTTTTAGCTACCTCTCTGTATACAGGTTGTTGTAGTTCTGTCTCAGCCAAAGGCTTCACGTTTGTTTCTTCCTTCAAACTTTCTTGAACAACAATATCATCGCAGCAGTCAATGATCACGACTGAACGTTCTTTTTCAACTTCTTGATTTACAATATCTGTTTCTGATTGTTCTGTTGCTTCTATCTGTATTTCATTAATTGTTTCAACTGATTCTTCCTTCTCTGTTTGGAGTACTTCTGCTTGAGCTTTCTGTGGTGCTTCACTTGTTCCCATAAATAAGTAGGTAGCCACAATCAAAGCAGCACCAGCTGCGCCCAAAATCCATTTAAATCCATTGGAGGATCCTGAATTTCCCGCATCTAGTTTTTTATTCATTTTAGACCAAGCCTCCTTATTGTATGGAAGTTCGTGGTCTTTTAATGATTCCTTAAATAAATCTTCAATATCGCGCATCTTACTCTCTTATGTTACTGAATTCTTCAGTTAATATTTGCTTTAAATTCTTTTTTGCCTTGGACAAATTTGATTTGGAAGTCCCTTCACTAATCCCTAACATTTCAGCAATTTCTTTGTGGGAATAGTCTTCAATGACAAATAAATTAAATACCGTCCTGTAGCCTGGCGATAATTTTTGAATGGCTTCGACCGCTTTTTCCGCCCTGAGCTCAATCATTTCGATTTTTTCGTTCTCTTCAATTTCATTTGAAGCATCCATTTTGAAATCGTTGTCATTGTCTTTTAATATCGGAGCTCTTTTGGCTTTTCGAATGGAATCAATAGCTGTATTTACAACAATACGTCGAACCCATCCTTCAAAAGAACCTTTGAAATCAAAAACTTCCAATTTGTCAAAGACCTTGATGAAACCTTCTTGCAACACCTCTTGTGCTGTGTCGTGGTCAGATATATAGCGCATACAAACGGCTAACATTTTACCATAGAACATTTGAAACAAGGCCTCCTGCGATCTGCGGTTGTTTTGCAAACAACCCTCAACAATTTCCTTTAATTTCTCTATATTCTCCAAGTCTCAACAAATTTTAAACGTATCAATCGATGGGGCGTTGCCTCCAAAAGCAAATAAATCAACCGTAAATAAAACGATTTTCTATTAAATGTATTATTTTCGTGTCGATATTTAATCAATAAATAAATACAAATGAAAGTAACGGTAGTAGGTGCTGGAAATGTTGGTGCAACTTGTGCAGATGTTTTGGCCCAAAGAGAAATCGCAAATGAAATTGTCTTACTTGACATAAAAGAAGGTTTTGCTGAAGGTAAAGCACTTGATATTTGGGAAACTTCTCCAGTGAACTTGTATGATTCTAAGACAATTGGATCTACAAATAACTATGAAATGACAAAAGACTCTGAAGTTGTAGTAATTACTTCCGGATTACCAAGAAAACCTGGTATGTCCCGAGATGATTTAATTGCTACAAATGCTGGGATTGTAAAGTCAGTAACAGAAAACATTGTAAAGTATTCGCCAAATGCAAAAATCATTGTCGTATCTAATCCTTTAGATGTGATGACCTATTGTGCATATTTGAGCGCAAACTTCCCGTCGAGTAGAGTATTCGGTATGGCAGGTGTTCTTGACACGGCCAGATACAGAGCTTTCCTTGCAACGGAATTGAATGTTTCTCCAAAGGACATCCAAGCCGTATTAATGGGTGGCCACGGAGATACCATGGTACCTCTTCCTAGGTATACGACAGTCGGTGGTATTCCAGTAACTGAATTGATTGAAGAAGAAAAGCTCAATGAAATTATCGAACGAACGAAGTTTGGTGGTGGAGAAATCGTAAAACTTCTTGGGACATCGGCATGGTATGCTCCTGGAGCATCTGCAGCTCAAATGGTAGAGGCCATTGTTAGAGACCAAAGAAGAATTTTCCCTGTTTGTACTTGGTTACAAGGTGAATATGGTTTAAGTGATATTTATTTAGGTGTCCCAGTCGTTCTTGGTAAAAATGGAATTGAGAAAATTATCGAGCTTGACTTGAATGCAGATGAAAAAGCATTACTTAGTGAATCTGTTGATGCNGTAAAAAGTGTCATGGCAGTTTTAGATAATATGAATGCAAACGCAGTCAGCTAAATCATTTTGATAGGCTTTATAAAATTGAAAAGCGCCTTAGGGCGCTTTTTTTGTGGCTAATGAAAACGTNTTTGTTATGCTTCTTCGCTTAGTTCTGTTCAATTGCACCTATATCTGGAGGGTTGTTTCTGAAATTACCTAGGATGTCTGNGAAAACAGCTGTGCCGAAACCTGANCCTTGAAGAACAGAGCTGCTGGAAAAGCCGAAATCAAATTCAGAGATATTATTAAAGCCAGGAAGCATAAAATTATCGAGCGCAACACGCCAAACACAATTTTCATAAAAAGAATCTTGGTATTCTTCCTCTGCTTGCACAAAGCAATGCTGTATGTCAAAATTGAGCTGACCACCAGGATTTTGAATCGTATCTAAAATAATTTCTGTTTCTAGGTTACCAGATATTACACTATTATACAAAACGCCCTCTGTTATATCTGAACCCACTGCTGGGTCATCGTAGTAATTCCTTATACCAATTGCGGGAGATTGAGCGGCACCATAGCCCATAAAATTGCAATGGTTAAAGTTGAATCTTCCGCCCTGTAAAACAAGAAGAGAATGATAACCGTTCTTTGATACAATCAGATTCTCACCTTTCATAGATGCCCCGTCAAAAAGAAATATACCGTAGCTTGAATGGTTGNAAATTTTGCTGTTTTTGACGGTGACTGCATAACCTCCGCCTATGTTATCCTCTTCACTNTAGACATGTATTCCTGATGTNCCATTTTTGATAATTGCGTAATCAATNATTGATGGCTGTGCTTGGTTAAAGTAAATACCATAATATTGTCCCGGAACATTATCATAAAGCGGTTCTAATCGATCCCCTTGGAAAACGACCTCATTATCAAGAAAACCATTGACCTGTAACGATCCTTTATTCACATATAATAAAGCATTTTTGTGTAAGTAAACTTGTGTTCCAGCCTCAATGGTTAGCGTTTGGGCTGAATCTACCAGACTGTAACCGTATATAACGTGAGGCTTGTCAGCCGGCCAAATACCTTGAGCTTGGTCTTGGTAATGGAAGTATGCATCCTGTCCCCAAACTGCGAGATTAANATATTGATCAAGGCCGTTGGTTCTAAAACGGATTGAATCTTCTATGACCAAAGGAGATATTTGATTATTAATATCCAGTGTTACTTCGACAAACATATACAGGCTGTCGTTACCAACCATATTTATGTTTTCATGATAAATCCCACTAACTCCATCCAGATTCAGACGAAAGGGTGAGTCATCTCCTCCCATGAGTTGTACTTCTTCAATTAAAATATTTTTATTGTTTGTGTTGTAAATTCTGAATTGTTCAGTCGTCGAACCAATTGTAGTAAATACCGTGTCAAATACNAGAGTGTCCAATGAAAATTCCAAATTACCAGTCNTGGTAAAGCTATCCTTTCTGCAGCTTTGGTTGGTAAGTAGCAGCACCACAATTACAATGGAAGAGATAACGAAGGTTAAATATCGCATAAGCAAAGAACGATATTTCTGCTGAAATATTGGTTTTCTTTCCAAAATTTGATGAGAAATGAGTTATGATTACATTTANCTCATGAACCTTTTGGTGCAATAGTTGTACCCGGGTATATTAAGTCACAATTATGAAGATACTTTTATCTGTTAGTATTTGTTTATTCTCAGGCGCTATACTTGCTCAAATTCCTGAAAATATAAATGAGAACAATGAACTCATAAATTCNAGCAATACGCTCAATGAAGTTGAGNTNAAGAAAAATGAATCANTTGANTCNNNANAACAATTCAAGNCNANAAATCATGGTTCCACCTTCNGTAAGNAANAGAANTGGAAAAGTGNNTGNNNTCNTNTCCAAANCAGANGGGTTACACATCTNAANCNATTCAATCTTCACANNTCNTNGATATGGAATANAAACAATCNAGAAGNCANACAAATTCNAGNATGATNTCANCTCAAAGTCANAANCGAATGGANNTTGNNTTNGANAAAATNGANNAGGATGAGNCGGCNAGCTTTGANTATAANCTTTATAANTANATGCTTGGNAATTATAATNCAGCCAANGAAATNTANCTNAATCAAGCNGAAGCTATNAGNCCNNANGATCNACGNGTNGTACTTCANAAAANNGCNAATGAATGNGTNAAAGGNGATACGGTNTCCATCAAGNAATANTTGAATAAANTNAAAANNAANCAAANNCTTGATANTGAAACTTTAGATTATGCNGCAGGATGTTTTGGCNTCAAGTAAAGGNAATGATATTCTCGTNACCCATGGTGTAAAGGATTCATATGGTGTTCTCTATCATCAGCTAAATGGGAGTGCTTCAAAGCGCAAGCCCATTTTAGTTTCTTTGGATTTAATGCGAAGCTCGGACTACAGAGAAATGCTCGGTCAGAAAGGAGTTTTATTCCCTTCTTCTAGTCAAATTGATACAGATTATTTTAGAAATTTTTGTACCCTTAATTCAGAAAAAAAGATTGCCATTTCTCTTACCCTTCCTATCGATTATTTAAAGCGGATTTCGTCCTATGCCGTTCCTTACGGCTTGGTGCTTATCACAGGAGCTCAAAAGGAGCTATGTCTGTCTGATCTTGAAAAACTTTGGTCATCACAATTAAACAAGAGAAACCTAACGGTACATAAAAGCGCACAAGCAAAGAATTATGCGAGGAACTATGTGCCGGCTCAAAAGCTTTTAGAACGCTATGAAGCGCAGAAACGCGCGGCCCCATACATTGCAGTTCCAAATAAACTAAAACCTCACAAAAACAAAAAGGTAATTTCTGACCAGCATTGAGATGAGAATTTTTAAACCGCAATATTCAAAGTTATTGGATGAGGAGCTTATGGTGATGCTCGGCAAGGGCGATAAACGCGCTTTTGATGAGGTATATAAGCGCTATTCGCAGCCACTATTCGGTTATTTCATGAAGCTATTGGCACGAGATAATGAAAAGTGTGAGGATATGGTACACGATTTATTCGCAAAAATAATTCGCAAACCTGAATATTTTGACACGAGCCGTTCTTTCCGAACCTGGGTGTATTCTGTTGCCTCCAACATGTGCAAGAATGAGTACAAAAGAATGGCTGTTCGTAAGAATGTTAAACCTGATCTTGAGCCTGCTGAATTTTTAAAGTCTAATGAGGACACCTTAAAAACGGTTCATGAAAAGGGTTTTAGTGATCGTTTACAGGCGCAGCTTGAAGAAATGGATGAAAAGCATAAAAGCGTATTTGTATTGAGGCATTTTGATGGTTTTTCAATGAAAGAAATCGCTGAGACCCTAGAAATTAAAGAAGGGACTGTAAAGTCAAGGTTGTTTTATGCGACAAAAGCTTTGGCAAGTGCTTTAAAAGAATTTAACCCAATATACCAATAAGTTATGGAGGAGAAATACATAGAATTATTAGCAAAAACAGACTATAACGCACTCACTTCAGATGAGAAAGAGCTGATAAAAGAGCTTTGTACAAATCAATCTGAATTTGAGCAGGCAAAACAAC
>NYTQ01000058.1 GCA_002683585.1 Cryomorphaceae bacterium | reverse complement strand
GAACATTGGCTTCTAGCTGAAGAATATGAATCGATTTTTTAAGACCAATGAGAATAGGTCCAACAGCATCCCCATCCACCATATTTTGAAGTAGTTTATAGGAAATATTTCCTGCTGAGAGGTTGGGAAATATCAATGTATTGACATCTCTATTGGCAATTTGTGAGAAAGAGAATTTCTCGTTCATGAGATCGGAGTCAAGGGCGAAGTTGGCCTGAACCTCACCATCAACAATAATATTTGGGTGATTTTCATGCAATATTTTTACCGCCTCTCCCATTTTTTCTGCATCTGCACCAGGAGAAGAACCGAAGTTAGAATAGCTCAATAGTGCAATTCGTGGGGTTACTTGAAATTTCCTAATCGTTTTCGCAACATTAACCGTAATTTCAGCCAATTCTTCTGCAGTTGGATTTAGATTGATGGTCGTATCGGCTAGAAACAAAGGTCCTCGTTTTGTATTGAGGATGTACATACCGGAAATAACTTTGACATCTTTTTGCATACCCACCGAACTCAAGGCTGGCTTGATGCAAGATCTATACCCTCTTGTTACCCCAGTAATCATAGCGTCAGCGTCACCCTCATTGACCATCATAGATCCGAAATAGTTGCGTTCCCTCATGATTTGAACGGCTTCAAATTCAGTAAAGCCTTTTCTTTTTCTCATCTCAAAGTAGGACTGGCCATAGAGTTCTCTTCGCTCAGCTTCTTCATCTCCTTTTGGATCAACAATTTCTACTTCAGGAAGCTCAATTGCATACTCTTCCATTAGTTCTAATATTTTTGATTTCCTACCGAGCAGTACTGGAATGGCGATTCCTTCTTCATAGGAAATTTGAGCTGCTTTCAGAATTTTGATATTGTCTCCTTCAGTAAAAACTACCTTTTTCGGGCTGTTTTGTGCTTTCAGGGTGATGTCTCTGAGCAACTTATTATCAAGGCCAAGTCTTTTTTTGAGTTGGTGCTCGTATTTTTCCCAATCCGTGATTGGTTCTTTTGCAACCTTCGAATCCATTGCGGCTTTTGCTACTGCTGGAGCTACCTTATAAATTAATCTTGGATCAAGTGGCTTTGGAATGATCTGTTCTTTTCCAAATGAAATCGACTTTTCGCCATAAGCTTCAATAACTTCTTCAGGGATTGTTTCTTTTGCGAGATCTGCAATTGCATGAACTGCTGCGAGTTTCATTTCTTCATTAATTGTCGTGGCACGGACGTCTAAAGCACCTCTAAAAATAAAAGGAAAACCCAGAACATTATTCACTTGATTGGGATGATCGGAACGCCCTGTTGCCATAATAATGTCTTTCCTTGCCGCAGTTGCTTGTTTGTAAGATATTTCTGGTTCTGGATTTGCCAAAGCAAAGACAATAGGATTTTTGGCCATATCAGCAATCATTTCCTTTGTTACCAAACCTGCTCTTGAAAGACCTAAAAACACATCTGCTCTTTTGAAGGCATCTTTAAAATCAATATCTGATTTATGCACTGCATAAGGCGCTTTCATTTTGTCTAGTCCTTCTCTTCCTTTCCATATCAGTCCTTTGGAATCATACATGAAAATATTCTGAAGTTTTACGCCAAGAGAGCGATATAATTTTACACATGAAAGTGCAGAAGCCCCCGCACCAGAGACAACGACTTTAACTTTATCTATTTTCTTTTTTGCTATATCTAGCGCATTTAAGAGCGCAGCTGATGAAATAATTGCAGTACCATGTTGATCATCATGCATGATNGGNATATTGAGCTCNTCTTTCAATCTTGTTTCAATTTCNAANGCNTCNGGNGCTTTNATNTCCTCTAGGTTGATCCCTCCGAANGTTGGNGCNATTGCTTTNACAGTTTGAATNAANANTTCAGGATCTTTTGCNTCNATTTCAATATCGAANACATCAATGTCGGCAAAGATTTTAAATAATAAACCTTTTCCTTCCATAACGGGCTTTGATGCCTCTGGACCAATGTCTCCTAAACCAAGAACTGCTGTNCCATTNGAGATTACAGCTACTAAATTAGCTTTGCTCGTATACTTGTATACATCATCTATATTCTCTGAAATGCGAAGACAAGGTTCCGCCACACCGGGAGAATAGGCTAGAGAAAGGTCTCGCTGAGACGCATGAGGCTTTGTTGGTATTACTTCTATTTTCCCAGGTTTCCCTGATGAATGATAATCTAATGCTTCTTGTTTTCTTACTTTGGACATCTTAGCTTGTTAAGGGCCTCAAATATACGAAATACAAGGCTTAAAACACCCAAGAAGTTTAAGATGAACGCTTTTTGTCTATAGACCTAGGAGTATTTCTTTAGGGTCCTTTGAACCAAAGATCATTTTGTCNGGATTTTCAAGCATTTCTTTGACTTTTACAAGAAAGCTGACAGATTCTTTTCCATCAATGATTCTATGGTCATANGAAAGTGCTANATACATGATTGGTCTTATTTCAACTTGTCCATTTATAGCTACGGGNCTTTCAACAATATTATGCATCCCCAATATAGCGGATTGCGGAGGGTTGATAATCGGGGTTGACAGCATTGAGCCAAAAACACCTCCATTGGTTATTGTAAAAGTACCTCCAGTCATTTCATCTGGAGTGATTTTTCCGTCTCTTGCCTTTATAGCTAGTCTTTTGATTTCGCGTTCTATTTCGGCCAAGCTCATACTCTCTGCATTTCGCACAACCGGNACCATAAGACCTTTAGGAGAAGAGACAGCAATACCTATATCAGCATATTCATGAAGGATAATTTCCTTTCCATCAATTTGCGCATTTACCGAAGGGTAAATTTGTAAGGCCTCTGTTACGGCTTTAGTGAAAAAGGACATAAATCCAAGATTAACCTCATGTTTNTTTGCAAACGCCTCTTTGTACTTCTTTCTTAGATCCATGATAGGTTTCATGTCTATCTCGTTGAAAGTTGTCAGCATTGCCGTTTCATTTTTCACAGAAACGAGTCGCTCTGCAATTTTTCGTCTGAGCATTGAGAGTTTTTCTCTTGAAACCTCTCGGCTTCCCGACCAGCTATCAGAAACTGGCATTTCAATTCCTCCAGACAATGCATTAAGTACGTCACTTTTAAGAATTCTACCGTCTTTTCCTGTTCCTGAAACCTGTCCTGAATGAACATTGTTTTCAGACATGATTTTAGCAGCAGCTGGACTTGGAACACCGGTGGCATATGTGCCTTTTACAGGCTCAGGTTTTGCAACTTCCTTTTGAACAATTGGTGCTTCTTCTACTTCTTTTTTAGCTTCAGTTGCAGCCTCAGTTGTAGCCTCAGTTGCAGCTTCAGTTGTTGTTTGAGGTGCCTTTGCTGCTGTATCAATTACACAAACGACTTGTCCAACTTGAACCACNTCTCCTTCTTCAGCCTTAAATTGAATGGTNCCACTTTCTTCNGCAGGTAATTCAAGTGTTGCTTTGTCTGAATCAACCTCNGCAATAGCCTGGTCTTTTTCAACATAATCTCCCTCGTTAACGAGCCAAGCAGCAATTTCAACCTCTGAAATCGATTCACCCGGACTAGGAACTTTCATTTCTAACAAACTCATGNCGTATTAATTTTTTTGATGAACTTTTGTCTTAGCANAAGAAAAGAGCTCATTGAATAATTTTGCCAACCTCTTTTCGTGTAATTTTTTTGATCCCTCTGCTGAAGCGGCTGATGCCGGGCGAGAAACGCCGATAATCGGTAAATTTCTGTTTTGCATGGCTACATATTGCCAAGCACCCATATTTTCTGGCTCTTCTTGCGCCCAAATGATGTGTTTCGTTTTGTATTTTGATAGAATCTTATCTACCTGCTTTTGAGGCCAAGGATANAGCTGTTCTATTCTAATGAAAACCATATTTTCGACACCAAGTTCTTCCGCTTTAATTTTCATTTCGTAATAAAACTTTCCGGTGCAAAGCACTAGGGTATCGATGTTTTTGGATTTAACGTCAACATCATCTAAAACCTCTTGGAATCCGCCTTTTGAGAGGGCTTCCATTTTCGAGGTTGCCATCGGGTGTCTCAGCAACATTTTAGGTGTGAAAATCACCAAAGGTTTTCTGAATTCTCTTTTTAGTTGTCTTCTAAGTAAATGAAAGTGATTCGCGGGTGTTGAAGTATTGACAATCTGCATGTTTTGATCTGCGCATTGCTGCAAGAATCTTTCCATACGCCCACTTGAATGTTCTGCACCTTGTCCTTCGTATCCATGTGGCAAAAGCATTACTAAACCAGATTGGGTGGCCCATTTATCCTCGCCTGCTGAAATAAATTGATCGACTACGATTTGTGCTCCGTTAAAAAAGTCTCCAAATTGCGCCTCCCAAATGGTCAAACCTTTTGGACATGCCAATGAATAGCCGTATTCAAAACCAAGCACTCCATATTCACTTAGCAAAGAGTTGAAGATTGTAAATTTAGCTTGTGATTTATCCAAAAGATTTAAGGTTTCTACTTCTTCTTCGGTATCCTCTGTCTTCACCACAGCGTGTCTATGGGAAAAGGTTCCTCTCTCTACATCTTGTCCAGAGATTCTAATGGGATGCCCCTCAGTAAGCAATGAGGCATATGCAAGCATTTCGGCGCTTCCCCAGTCTAAGGTATCGCTGCTAAAAGCCTTCAACCGATCTTTAAATATCTTTCCTATTTTTCTATAATATTTGTTGCCTTCTGGAAGAGTAGANAGCTTTACACCAAGCTCCTGTAGCNCTTTGANATTGACTTTCGTGTCAGGTGATACACTAAAATCTTTTCCATTACAATGGCGATAGTCTTCCCAAATTTCACTTAAAAAATCATGGACTAAAGCCTTTTCTGATTTACTTGCTAAATCGTATTCTTCTTCNAGATATGCGTTGTATGCCCCTTCAATTTTCTTGGCTTCATTCTTATTTAGTACTCCATCCGCCTCTAATTGACTAAAGTATATGTCCTTTGGATTTGGATGCTTGGCAATTAAGCTGTAGAGCTTTGGTTGTGTGAATTTTGGTTCGTCACCCTCATTGTGTCCAAATTTACGGTAACAAAGAAGGTCTATGAAAATATCACGATGAAATTGTTGTCGGTATTCCATGGCAATTTCCATGGCTGTCAATACCGCCTCTACATCGTCTCCATTTACGTGGAAAACAGGACTAAGAGTGGTTTTAGCGATNTCGGTACAGTACGTAGATGAACGTCCATCTAGATAGTTTGTGGTGAATCCAACCTGGTTATTCACNACAATATGAATAGTTCCCCCGGTTCGGTATCCATTCAGCTCAGCCATTTGAATTGTCTCATACACTATTCCCTGTCCTGCAATTGCCGCGTCACCNTGAATAAGTACTGGACAAACTTTTTGTTCGTCCTTATAGATATGGTCNATTTTTGCTCTTGCAATNCCCTGNACCACNCCATTGACAGCTTCAAGATGAGATGGGTTAGGCGCAAGTGTTACGCCAACNTGTTTTCCGCTATCTAGGGTTATATTTGAGGTAAAACCTTGATGGTATTTTACGTCACCATCAAATGTAGTCTCAAAGTCAAATTCTTTACCTTCAAATTCTGCAAAAATATCTTTGGGTCTTTTTTTGAAAATATTTGT
Organism: Cryomorphaceae bacterium; assembly: GCA_002683585.1. The sequence goes on along the minus strand of NYTQ01000058.1, from coordinate 2,494 downwards.
AAGCGTATTNAGGCGTCCACGGTGTGCCATNCCCATGATGAAATTCTCAACTCCAAGTTCAGAACCCTTTGTGATCATTGTCTGTAGGGCGGGGATTAATGATTCTCCACCTTCGATAGAAAACCTTTTTTGTCCTACGAATTTTTTACCTAAAAAAGACTCAAATCCATGAGTATGGATTAATGATTCAAAGAGCTTTAGCTTNCGTTCTTTATTAAAGACGGGCCTATTTTTGATTTCAATTTTATTTCTAAACCATTCAGTTCTGATTGGTCCTCTCATATACATGAATTCAATCCCAATAGATTGACAATAGGTCAATTCTAAGTGTTCTATAATATCTTTTAATGAAGCAGGTCCAATATTTACATCCTCTCCNGCTTGAAATACAGTATNAAGATCTNCCTCAGATAGTCCGAAGTTTTCAATGGAAAGGTCTGGCGCATATTTCCTTCTCTCTCGAACGGGGTTTGTTTTGGTAAAAAGGTGACCTCTGGTTCTGTAACCGTTAATTAAGTTTAGAACTTTGAATTCTTTTTGGAAATTTTCTGGTATTTCATCAGAGGAATCAAAATTGGTTTGTGCAAATTCGAAACCTTCAAAGAATTTTTTCCATCCGATATCGACACTTTCAGGGTCGTTTTTATATTGCTTATATAAATAATCAATGGCATTGGGATCTGCATTGCCTATATATGACGTATTATCCATTAAAATTAGAATGTTAACGTCAACAAAGTTAGGAATTTCCTTAATCTGAGCACAATGAAGTAGAAATAAATTGCATTTCGAAAGTAAAACATAATCATTGGTACAAAAAAAAGGGCCCGAAGGCCCTTAGACATTGGATTCAATGTAATTTATTTTTTAATGAATTGCTTCACAGTTGTACCTGTTGCAGAACCCAAGTGAGCATGATACACACCACCTGCAAAATCTTCAAGATTTATAACGGTCATTTTATTCGTATTTAAGGCCGTTTCAAAAATAACTTTACCCGTCACATCTGTAATTTTAATTTGCTCATAATTCTTCGATGCCTTCGATGCGTCAATGATAATTTCATTTTGAGCTGGGTTTGGATAGATTAAAATGTTATTTGATACAAATGCATCAATACCACTTGCGCCTCCACCAGTATTTTCTACGCCAATACTTTCACTTCCTCCGAAGTCTGCGGCACTGATTGTATAAATTGTTGTATTACCATTATTTTTTAGTTGTAGGTTTCCATCCGTATTCGTTTCCTCCCATTGCGAAGCACCTAATCCGTCTCCATAGTAGTCGTAAATTGCGAACGTATAACAATCTGAACCAGGTAGATTAACATCCCAATTATATTGAGTAAGGCTCTGTAATGGACTTGTCGGGTCGGCAGCCGGCGGAAATTCTCCTGTACCAAAGTTACCAGCAACATTTTCATTCCCTTCGGACCATACTAAGTTTCCATCACTATCTGTGATTTCCATATAAGTTTCATCGCCATAGTCATCCGTCAATAGCGAAACTTTAAGAATATTATTGGTCTGTAGGTCGCAGTCCGATGGTGTAGGCCCAGGACCTGTTCCAGAGCACGGGTCATATGAGCCATTTAAGGTGGTTGCATTTGAATTTGTTGGGTCTAACCATGGCTTTAGTCTCTCGTTATTTGCTGATCCATTTGAGGTCCAATGGTAAGACATTTTACCATACAGGTCAGGAGAGGTTTGGTTTGTACAAAACGAGCTTCCTCCGGTAAGTGTTCCAACGATCAATCCGCTGTTGTTAAATAGTGGTGATCCCGATGATCCTCCCTCTGTTACTCCATGGCCATTTGCATTTGAGGACCAAGACATCTGCCAGTGTGAACCGCCTGCAGAGCCCCAAGATGTACTTTGCGTCGTTCCGTTGAAAGTAGATATTTTCTTAATATCTCCAGCTGGATGGTGAATACCAGCGCCACCTTGAGATGCTGAGGATGCCGCTTTCCAACCATTCCAATATCCACTAAAGCTGGATGATTTGAGTGTATTGACAACTGAAGTTTCATTGTTGTTATTGCCAAGCTTGACCAATAAAAAATCCGAACCTGAATTACCTCCACCATCATCAGAGTCAGCAATTCTTAAACATCCTGTGACATAATGGTCGTCCAAAGAACCTGCAGAGTTTGGATTGTTGCAGTTGGGTGATTCATAACGAAAATAAAAGCGCCAGCTATTCATGTTATTTGCACTTGTGTTCACGCCACAATGCAGAGCAGTAAGAAAATAAGGCTTACAATCTTGCGCTGTGTTGTTCACCAATGATCCTGTGCACCATCCGGCACTGTTTCCTTCTACAATGTAGATTCTTGCTACACCGTCTTTTTCGTCTTGCCAAGAATCTCCAACGGGAGAGCAGTTTACGTTAACCTCGCATGGATCAGATTCATTGATTTTTGTCGCATCGGGATTTCCTGTAGATCGGTAATTGTACATCACGCGATCAATCATTATTTGACTTTCTTGTGTAT
>NYTQ01000057.1 GCA_002683585.1 Cryomorphaceae bacterium | reverse complement strand
TGAACAAGAGCTCGAAAAAATTGCAGCTTCAAACAAAATCCAACTTTTGGGTCTTGAAAGTGTAGATGAGCAGCTGAATATTTTTAATCACATCCCATTTGATGACCAAATGGAAATGGTTTTTAGCGAACTTAATAATGGCCAAAAGAGCATACAAGATTTTAAGGATCTACAGCAAGCCTACAAAGAGCAAGCGCTTAGCATACTCTGTGATTTCGCCTCCAATGAAAAACTAGCAGGAAATACAGCGCTTTTTTTGGACAATCGAAATAAAATATGGATGCCCAAAATGATAGATATGATGGGAGAAGAAAGTGTTTTTTTTGCCGTGGGAGCAGGTCATCTTTGTGGCGAACATGGCCTAATAGCATTGTTCAAAAAAGAGGGATTCGATCTTAAAGCGATAAAATTATGAGACTACGATTCTTACTACTCACTTTATTATTAGTCGCCTGCTCCACATATTCCGAGGAACAACTAAATAGCTTTGATAAAAAAATAAAGGAGTGGATTGAGCAGCAAAATGTCCAATTCAAAAAGACTGAATCTGGTCTATATTATTGCTTTGAAAGAAATGGTTCTGGTCGCAATGTAAAATATACAGATAGCGTATCAGTAATTTTCAAAGGGCAGCTGCTTGATGGTACTCTCTTCGAGCTTGAAAAAAAACCCATTCGCTTTGCGGTCAAGGAAGTTATCATTGCCTGGAAAGAAATACTACTCATGAGTAAAACTGAGGCAAAGGTTCAAATTATCGTGCCTCCTCAACTCGGATATGGCAATCATGAGCTCGAAAAAATACCTCAAAACACCATCCTAATCTACGAAATTGAAATTGTTGATATAAAATAAAAGAGAATTGGCGAATTTATCACTTCCTATTCTTATTTTTGGCTTCATATTAAAGACAACATGAGCGTTCTAGTTAATAAAGATTCAAAAGTTATTGTTCAAGGTTTTACAGGTGGAGAAGGAACTTTCCATGCAGAACAAATGATTGCCTATGGCACAAATGTCGTGGGCGGCGTTACTCCCGGTAAAGGAGGACAAACTCATTTAGAGAAACCTGTATTTAATTCTGTTGCTGAAGCTGTTAAAAATACGGAAGCAGATGTTTCAATCATTTTTGTTCCACCAGCATTTGCTGCTGATGCGATTATGGAAGCCGCTGAAGCTGGGATTAAAGTAATTGTATGTATCACAGAGGGAATTCCTGTGAATGATATGGTTAAAGCAAAGGCATACATTGACAAATACGATAGTCGACTTGTAGGCCCAAATTGTCCAGGAGTCATTACTGCTGATGAAGCAAAAGTGGGTATTATGCCAGGTTTTGTCTTCAACAAGGGTAAAGTAGGGATCGTATCAAAGTCAGGAACGCTTACTTATGAAGCTGCAGATCAAGTTGTGAAAACAGGACTAGGAATTACAACCGCTATTGGAATCGGCGGAGATCCAATTATTGGTACGACAACAAAAGAGGCTGTTGAGCTTTTGATGAACGATCCGGAAACAGAGGGAATCGTNATGATTGGAGAAATTGGAGGGAACCTTGAGGCCAATGCAGCCAAATGGGTCAAAGAAAATGGAACCAAACCAGTTGTCGGATTTATTGCTGGAGAAACAGCGCCTAAAGGTAGAACAATGGGGCATGCAGGAGCAATCGTTGGTGGTTCTGATGACACCGCAGAGGCAAAGAAAAGAATCATGAGAGAATGTGGCATTCACGTTGTTGATTCACCTGCTCAAATCGGAGCCAAAATGTTTGAGGTATTAGGGAAGTAATCCTTAATTCCAAAAATCCCAAGTCAATCCTACGCGCAAGGTTGTTTCTGGTAAGTAAACACCTTGTATATACTGCCAAGTGGTATTATTCCAGAAGTAACCCATATTACTGAATTTTACGTAAAATCTAAAAGTTTCAATTTCCATTCCAAGCATTGCGCCCATGGTAAAGAGAGGGTTCTGTATGTCCTCATCTGATATATTGAGTAAGTCATAAACGCCCACATTTTCTATAATCGGTATTACATTCGTTTTGGAATTTAAGCTGTAGGATAAGCCAAATGTGACTTTTAATTTTTTCGCTTTAAACAAACCTAAACTCGTCATGATTGAACCTTTAAGCTGATGGACAGGTACAATAAACNTTTTGAGATTTGATCGTGTAAATATATAATTTTGTTGCCACCTCAATTTCTGAANTTTGAAGTTTGACTTCAAATAGAGCTGCTGAATAACACTTGAACTAAAAGCTGTTTGATTTGACCAATTAGAGATTGATCTATCAAAGAAATATATTCCCTTATTTGATTGTAGCATATACAATGCACTTATGTCATAAGTTCCCGCTTTATAAGAAACCTCTGCTGAATGAGCCGAATAACCTTGAAGACTTAAGTTAGTATTTGAATAATAGGTGTTATTCGCACTATAAAAGCGTTGAAAAAGTGCTGGTAATTTTTGTCCAATGCGGCTTACAANAGAAAATGACCATTGTTTTTGATCATATTGAAGCTCATTATTTATAAACCACGTCTGGGAGGCTCCAATGGTATTTAACGAGGCCTCATGAAAGAATATAAGCTGTTTTTTACGATAATGTAAATCATGAATAATATTCAATTCCGTTGTATCTCTGAAGAGATTCATATTTCTATAATTCCAATATGTTGATGATAAACCCAGGGAATAGGTTAAATTTTCAGAATCATAATAGACTGAACTGATATTTGCTAATCTTCCAATCTGATACTGGTCTCTCGTAGATGTAGAATCAAAATAAATAGATGAATATAATCCAGCTAAAGAATCTCGCTCACCAAACACTCTGTTTTCGCCATTGACATTAACCTTGTGTGCTAAACCTAATTTATANGTTTCNCTATCTGTCAAAATAAGATATCCCGCGGCTTGAACGTCAAAATATTTCAATTCAGAATTACATTCTGATTTGTAAACTGGCACAGTAAGGGGTGCAAAAACCTCTAGTAAAGAAGCGTCGATCACTCCCCCACTCCATNCCCTTGTGAGCTTTGAGGTTCGACCTGCTAATGAAATGCCGTATCGATCACTCTTCTTTGAGACGGTAGCTTCGAAATCAGTTTTACCTAATTCCATATTCCTAAAATAGCCTATTGATTTTACATTGCTAATCCTAGTATTTAAAACCCAATCGCCCTGAAANACTTGATGATATTCAAAAGCCAAGCGCTGTGCTCCTTGCAAACCAAAGGTGTAACTAAAGCCAATATGTGGCAAAGGGCTTACAACGTGTCGAATGTTTTTTATGCGAAATTGGTGAATCTTTGAACCGTATGTTCCAAAAACAGCTGTAGAAAGAAAAGGAGAAGATTGACCGGGAGTCATGAAGGCGGCATCAAAGAATCTTGAGGACTGTTCTAATTCAAACATATCTCCATCTATTCGATAATCACTACGAAGAGAATCGTAAGACCGGGAAAGATCGTTGATTTGAGAAACGGCCATTANAGGCAGCATTACAAGAAAAAAAAGGATGAAAATAACCCTCATACCCAACAAACTTAATAAAAAAAAGGGGCCAATAGGCCCCTTAGTAATCTTGTATTTAAAACTTAATTATAGTCCACTCACAAATACCTGTAAACCTGATTTAAGGTTTGCCGCTTTGTTATCATGGATAATATTTTTCTTAGCAAGCTTGTCAATCATTTTGAAAACACTTGGTGCTAATTTCTCAGCTTCTTTTTTCTTTGACGTTTCTCTCAATGCTTTGATTGCATTACGCGTTGTTTTATGCTGGTATTTATTCAATACTCTTCTTTTCTCATTGGAACGAATCCTTTTGATTGCTGATTTATGATTTGCCATTTTCTTTATTTTAATTTCATTTATACTGTAGCCCATAGGAGAATCGAACTCCTGTTACCAGGATGAAAACCTGGCGTCCTAACCACTAGACGAATGGGCCAATAATAGTAGCCCGTAGGGGAATCGAACCCCTGTTACCAGGATGAAAACCTGGCGTCCTAACCACTAGACGAACGGGCCATTAAGTTCTCAAAAACTTATTTTGAGAGTGCAAATATAGGATGAAAATCTCTAATAACAAGTGTCCGTATCAATTTTTTGATACTGATTTTAGCAGGCTTTCTCCTAAAAATTGTACAATTTTGAATCCAAAGCACATTTTCATTGACGAAACATACAGAAAAATCAGTCATTTGGTTCATTGTGAATCCGATTTCCGGAGGAAAAAATAAGCAATCAATCGCAAGAAAAATAGCTAAGTATCTTGATGAACAAATATTTACCTACAAAATCTTGATGACTGAACATAAAGGTCATGCGAAAGAAATCACACTTAAGGCAATCAAAGAAAACGTAACATTCGTATGTGCTATTGGAGGTGATGGAACGATTCACGAGATTGGAAAGGAGCTTATAAATAAGAATACAACACTTTGTATTATACCAAAAGGCTCTGGAAATGGTATTGCAAACCACCTAGGAATTTACAAGAAAACTAGAAAGGCAATTCAATGTATCAATGAACAAGTCATTACTCAAATTGATACTGTAGCTGTTAATTCCTCTTTCTTTCTGGGTACATCTGGATTTGGCATAGACGCTGTTATTGCAGAGCGGTTTGATAAAGATCCAAAAAGAGGCCTGAAAACATATATCAAACATTCGCTAAAAGAATTTATTAATCTCAAACCTATTAAGGTTCAAATTGAGGCACTAGAACAAAAAATAAAAGTAGAGGCCTTCATGTTGTGTATCGCAAACACCTCGGAATTTGGAAATAGATTCAAAATTTCACCTGAATCTAGTGTGAGAGATGGTGTGCTAGAATTGATCATAGTGCGACCATTCCCAAAGTGGAAAGCAGCAATTGTTGCGGCCCGTTTTTTTGGAAAAAATGCACACAAATCAAAATATATCGAAACCATATCGACAACCGGAGGAANAATAGAGTTGTCGGAAAATATAGCGCATTACGATGGNGAATTTGTCAAGGAGCATAAATCAATTGTTTTCAATGTTCTNCCTTCAAGTCTAAAAATAGTCGTTCCAAAAAACAGATTGAACAAGATTTAGTGGCATTCATTTTGAAACAAAAACATTAATTTTAAATATAAAATCAATGTCAAACTAGCTATGTTTTTTATTTTATCAAAAACACTCTCAGCTTTGCTTTCGCCCTTTCTTTGGGTTGTCCTATGTTGGAGCTCATATGCCTGGGTGAAATCGCCGAAACCCAAAAAGGTATTACTTTGGCTTTCGATCTGTCTAAGCATCCTGTTTTCNAATGGTTTTATTATTGNCAAATTTGTAGCATTATGGGAAGTTCCGGGAATTAAAATAGAAACCCTTAAAACCCATGATTATGGCATCGTACTTTCNGGTATGTTTGAGTATAATNGCTCATTAGATAGACTAAGCGCAAGGAGAGGTTCTGATCGTTTNTGGCAAGCTATNCATNTATACCATAAAGGGAAAATTAAAAAAATCATTCTTTCAGGAGATTCAGGATATGTATTTAAAGAGGGGCTCCATGAGGCAGATCAACTTAAAAAGNTATTGATTGAACAAAATATNCCGGCATCGGATATTTTAATTGAAAACAAATCGAGAAATACACATGAAAATGCGCAAGAAACCATGANGTTCATAAAAAAAAGAGGACTTGTTTCCGATTCTTTTATTTTGATTACATCAGCNATTCANATGCATCGGGCAGAAGCGTGCTTTAAAAAAGAGGGGCTTGATTGTTCAACATTTTCCACGGACCACTATTATGACCCTTCTAGCACTTTATCTCTTAATTCATTCGTTCCCAGTGCCGAAGCATTTNTAATGTGGAAAAGAATGATCAAGGAGTGGGTAGGCACACTAATGTATCGCTTATTCGGATATTTATGATAGACATAAAACTGCAAAATGGAATCCTCCAATACATTCCAGAATTTTANAAAACAAAAGATGCAANNAGTCTTTATGACCAGCTTGCTAAAGGACTCAAACTCGATCAAAACGAGATTACGATATTTGGAAAGANNTACAATACCCCGAGACTAGAGGCTTTTTACGCAAGAAATGGTGAGCAATACGGCTATTCTGGAAAAAAAATGAAAACGCACCGTTTTACTCCACTTATAGACTCAATTTGTCAAAAAATAGAAACTTTTACTGGTGAGTCATTTAATTCAGTTTTAGTAAATCTTTACAGAGACGGACAGGATAGTAACGGATGGCATTCCGATGACGAAAAAGAATTGGGTCCAACACCATTTATCGCATCTTTAAGCCTCGGAGAAACAAGAGATATTCAGTTCAAGCATAAAAATAGTGGAGAGCGCTGCGTTTATCCCTTAGAGAATGGGAGCCTCATGCTTATGTCNGGAGAGATTCAAAAATATTGGAAGCATCAAATTCCTAAAACAAAGCGGAAGAAAGAAGCACGACTAAACTTAACCTTCAGAAAAATTATATGTTAANCCAGTCCACACTTGCCTTGAGTAATGATTGCGTGTCGTGTTCTGGCGTACCAGGTTTTGGTACATAATTGTATTCCCATTTTGCCATCGGAGGCATGCTCATGAGAATGGACTCTGTCCTACCTCCTGAATAAATCCCGAACTTTGTTCCACGGTCGTGCAAAAGATTAAATTCAACATATCTGCTCCGCCTTAAAAGCTGCCACTTNTTTGCCTTGTCATTTGCCTGAGCATCACTTGCATGATTCAATTGTCCTATATATAGTTTGGGGAAAAGCTGACCTAAATCGATACAAAATTGAAATATTTGCTCCTTTGACATTGATTCAGAGGCACGTAATTGGTCAAAAAAGATACCTCCTATCCCTCTTGTTTCCTTGCGATGGGGCAAGTAAAAATAGCTGTCTGCCCATTTTTTAAATTCGGGATACATAGAGGAATCATAACGGTCACAAACCTCTTTGAGCTGAATATGAAAATTTTTGGCAGAGGCTTTATCAATATATATAGGTGTAAGGTCAATNCCACCTCCAAACCAATACGTCTCACTATCGATTTCAAAATAGCGCACATTCATATGAATGATAGGATGATTTGCGCTCCTAGAGTGTAAAACAACAGAAACACCAGTGGCAAAAAAATCTGAGCCAGAAAGCTTAAGTTGCTCTGCCATTTTGTTTGTTACAGGTCCAAATACTTTTGAAAAAGCAACCCCTCCTTTTTCAATAAAAGAGCCTTCTTTTATTGTACGGGTTTTGCCGCCACCGCCTTCGGTACGTTGCCAATCATCTGAACTAAATGATGCATTTTGATCAAAATCACCAAGACTTTNACAAATATGATCTTGAAGTCCGGAAAAGCCTTTTGCTATTTGCTCTTTAGTCATTTGTCGATAAGCTTTTCTTCCAGATCTTTGAATTCAAGCATAAATGCATCAGTATTGATATGATTCTCACCCGAATTATTAAATTCAAATTTATGAACGAGCCCTTCTGTTAGTCTTATATCATAAAGCGCGTACAAAAACATATTTAACGTCGCATCGAAACCTAAGCAAGCCATTTTAGTGAGGTCAGAATTATAGCTTTTTCTATATTTCTTGTGTATGAATTTTACATTAGGGTTATCATATGAAAGATAAGATGGGTTGGGGAATCGATAACCCTTTAGGTTCTCTGTAGTCTTCAAAAATGCAGAACATTTTTTCCATTCTTTCAAACCATAGACTTCTACATTTTCCGTTTCTGATGAGAATTTTAAGAGCTCATCTATACTTGGAGAACATTTAGAAAGCAATACATAAACTGTCTTTAGTCCTTTCTTTTTTGAAAAATAGGTATAATTGCCAAATGTCGCCTCTTGTATTTTTGTTGGAAGATCGAGATATTGAGTAAGCCTAAGGAACTCATTATATACTACTATTTCAGCAGAATCCGTAGTCCTAATTAAAACAATTTGCACCGAATCTCTCGTACTGAGGTGTTTCGCCATAACTTCCAGTAAAGAAGAGGTGTTAGGATTCATAAAATATGCTGTAGATTTCTCCAGATCCAATGAGTCTCGCACAAGATTGAGTGCATGGTGACTCGCTAGAGGATAGATAATTTTAACCGATTTACCTAAGGACCATTTCGCTAATTTTTTCGAAAGCTGAAAATCAAAAGGTGCATAAATAAGGTCTACGGAATCTAATTCTCCTTTTTGTAGCAAGCTGTCAAAAGGCATGGATTTTGCCAAATAGTCGATAAAACGAAAGCGAGCATTTACAGGATACGATTTTAAAGAGTCGATGGCTAGCATTGCACCCATATAATACTCCAAAGCATATGATCGATAACCTTTTGTATCGATTGTATCCAGGTTAAAAGGGAGGAAAACTATAGCCTGAAACTTTTTATCATCCATTAAACTATCCTGATTTGAAATTTGCTCTGTAGAATCGGGAATGCGTAAAATATGAGGTCTTGGCTTAATTTTCATCTCCCGCTTCAAAGGAATCGTAATAACCTGATTTGGTTTTAATGCGGTCGTACTTAAATTATTTCGAGTCAGCAATACCTCCATCGGCACCATAAAACGCTTAGAAATAGAATACAATGTTTCTCCTGACCGTACTTTATACTCGACAATTGAATCATTTGAAATCAATTGATCAACAACCGCATTTGAGACAGCGGAGGTGTCCTGTTGCACATCGATTATTTTAGGTTTTAATTCAATGGATAAAATCAAGTTTTTAATAAGGAGCTCCTGTCCTTTCTTGA
>NYTQ01000056.1 GCA_002683585.1 Cryomorphaceae bacterium | reverse complement strand
AGGAAGAGCAAATGATGTTTACGAAGCCCCCCGGCAGCTCATAGAAAAGTTAGATGCGGAGCTTGTAGAGATGAAGAGGTGCAAAACGAAGGGACTTTGCTGTGGAGCTGGAGGAGCTCAAATGTTCAAAGAAGCAGAAAAAGGGAATAAAGAAATCAATATTGAAAGAACTGAGGATGCCATTGAGACTGCAGCAGAGGTCATCGCGACAGGATGTCCTTTTTGTAATACGATGATGACGGATGGGATAAAAAATGCTGAAAAAGAGGGAGCAGTAGAGGTTTTAGATATCGCCGAATTAATCGCTAATGCAGCAGAACTTTAAAGCCTTATTCCCGGAAATGCCGGGCAAAAGTCGTGTTTGGACCTATCTGTGCAATAGACCCCTAAACGAAGAGGAAGCCAATTTAGTTGAGGATCAAATCAAAAAATTTACGCTTTCCTGGAAAGCACACCAAAAACCTTTAGCAGCAAAAGGAATACTTGTTTATAATCAATACATTGTTTTGGCTGTTGATGAATCAATTGAAAAGATTTCCGGTTGCTCGATTGATTCCTCGGTGCATTTTATAAAAGCGATTGAAAAACACTTAGAGGTTGACTTCTTCAATCGGCTAAATGTACTGATCCTCGATAATGAAGCTCCAAGACTAATATCCTACCATGAGATGGGTGATTTTAAAGGTGATTTTGTTTTTAACCCAAGAATCGAAAGCTTAAATGAGCTAAGAGAGAATTGGCTCGTAGAAATTAAAGACGCACCTTATTTCTAATACGAACTTGATGCTCCACCTATTTTCTCAATAGGGTGCCATGTTGTTTTCAGCTCTTGAAAGTCCGTGATAAATTGAATTCCTTGTTCTCGAACCAGACTAAAATCATTAGAATAAATACGAACACGCTTTAAATTATCAACGGAAGCCAATTGAACTTCAGAAACGTATTTATTAAGCTTATCCATTGCAATACCATTCACGTCCATATGAGAAGATAATGGGGACCATAATTCAGCGATAGAACCAGTTAAAATATTCACAACTCCACCCGGCACATCAGATGAGTTCAATACCTCAGCTAAAGTAACAGCACAAAGTGGCTTATCTTCAGATGCAATAATTACGCATGAATTTCCTCCTGCAATAACGGGCATGAGCATCGAAACCAATCCTAATAGCCCAGAAGAGTTTTCGGCTATAATACCTACCACACCCATGGGTTCATAACTTGAAAAATTAAAATGAGACGAGCTCACAGGATTTACAGAGCTAGCCACCTGGTTAAATTTATCGCACCAACCAGCGTAATAAACAATTCTATCTATAGAATTATCCACCTCCGTCTGCGCTTCCTTTTTGGTGTAATCTTCAAGCATTAATTCTTCAACAAATTGAGACCTTCTCCCCTCAAGCATTTCAGCGATTCTATACAACACTTGACCTCGATTAAAGGCTGTTCTCTCTTGCCAAGGACCTTGTGCTTTTCTGGCTACTTGAACAGCATTTCTAACATCTTTTCTTGAGCTTAGACATACATTTGCAATAGGTTCTTTAGCTTTATTTAGCACCTTGTAAAACCTTCCAGATTCGGTTCTAGGAAACTTTCCTCCAATATATATCTTGTATGTTTTTAATACTTCTAAACGTTTCATATCCATTGTTATTTAAGATAAGCTCCTAAGCCATGTAAACCACCTTCCCTCCCAAAACCACTTTCTTTATATCCACCAAAAGGAGAAGAAGGATCAAATTTATTATAGGTGTTTGCCCAAACAACACCAGCCTTTAACTTCGTGGTAAGGTTGAAAATCTTGGATCCTTTATCCGTCCATACCCCAGCTGCAAGGCCGTAAGGAGAGTTATTGGCTTTTTGAATCACCTCATCAACAGTTCTAAAAGTTTGAATCGTCAATACTGGGCCAAATATTTCCTCTTGCGCTAAAACGCTAGACTGAGCAACATTGATAAAAAGTGTGGGACGACAGTAATAGCCTTTAGAAGGCAAAGTACAGTCGGTTTGAAAAAATTCAGATCCCTCTTTTTTGCCAATACTGATGTATTTTTTTATAATTTCTAGCTGCTCCTTTGAATTAATTGCACCAATATCAGTATTCTTATCAAGGGGGTTTCCGATGACGAGTGATTGCATTCTATGCTTGAGCTTTCTTATGACCTTATCTGCAACATTCTCTTGTACAAATAACCTTGAGCCTGCACAGCATACGTGACCTTGATTAAAAAATATTCCATTAATGATTCCCTCTACTGCCTGGTCAATAGGTGCATCGTCAAAAATTATATTCGCAGACTTACCACCCAACTCTAGCGTTGCCTTTTTATCAGAGCCAGCAATAGTTTTTTGAATGAGCTTACCCACAGCCGTAGAACCCGTGAAAGCTATTTTAGAAACTTTTGGATGCGAAACAATTGCAGCACCGGTGTCACCAAAACCAGTTACAATATTTACTACTCCTGGAGGAATACCGGAAGCATCAATAATTTCCGCCAATTTCAATGCTGTTAAAGAAGTGGTCTCTGCTGGCTTAAGAACGACAGTATTTCCCGCAGCAAGTGCAGGCGCTATTTTCCATGCAGCCATGAGTAATGGAAAATTCCAAGGTATAATCTGTCCCGCAACACCAAGAGGCTCTTTACGTTGATTTGGAAATACATACTCTAATTTATCAGCCCATCCAGCATAGTAAAAGAAATGATTGCATGCTAAGGGAATATCAATATCTCGAGCTTCGCGTATTGGTTTACCAGAATCAATAGATTCAATTACTGCAAGCTCACGGGCTTGCTCTTGCATTAATCTAGCAATTCTAAAAATATACTTCCCTCTTTCTGCGGCACTAATTTTAGACCACACCTCTTTAAATGCCTTGTCAGCCGACTGAACAGCTCGGTCAACATCCTCTGCATTGGCATGTGCCACATTGGCTATATGTTTCTCATCATGAGGGTTAGAGGAGGNAAAATATTTCTTCGATGAAGGCTTTACCCATTCGCCGTTAATATACAATCCATATTCTTTCTTCAAATTCACATGCCCAGTGCTTTCTTCAGATGNAGCATATTCCCAATTNTTGTTNTTTTTACTCATATTTAATCNAATGTAAAATAATCAGCAGATTGATAAACTCCAGATTCAGTCTTTAGAATCTGCATTAAGACATCATTTGCCAAACTACTTGCGCCAAAGCGGAACCATTTATTTGTAAGCCATTCCTGGCCTAAAACCTCCTTAACCATTACTAAATTGTGTAACGCAAGTTTNGAGTTAGAAATCCCTCCTGCGGGCTTCATTCCGACCATTACACCTGTTTCATCATAATAATCACGAATTGCTTGAAGCATTGTGTAAGTNACCTGTAATGTTGCTGCTGGTTGAATTTTACCTGTAGATGTTTTTATAAAATCTGCNCCCGCATAAATAGCTATATCGCTTGCTCGTCGGACATTGTCTAATGTTGCAAGCTCACCTGTCTCTAAAATAACTTTTAACCTTGCAGCACCACAAACCTCTTTAATTGCCGCAATTTCATCAAAAACAAACGAATGTTCTCCAGCTAAAAACTTACCTCTTGAAATTACCATATCGATTTCGTCAGCACCATGGTCGACAGCATACTTTGTATCAGCGAGTTTTACCTCTAAAGGTGCCTGACCAGATGGAAAAGCAGTAGAAACAGAAGCCACCTTAATACCGTGAGCGCCAACAATGGATTTTGCTAATCCAACCATAGAAGGATATACACATACCGCTGCTACTGTTGGTAACCCTGGATGTCCATCATGTAAATGAGCTGCCTTAAAACACATTTGTTTTACTTTACCGGGTGTATCCTTGCCCTCCAGTGTCGTAAGGTCAATCATACTAAGAACCATCTTAAGTCCCTGCATTTTGGCAGTTGTTTTAATACTTCTTGATTGAAATCGTGAGACACGTTCTTCGACACCAACCTTGTCTATAGACGGGGAAGATGGAACTTTATGAAAACCGTATTTATCTATCATATATTCTATTCAAATCAAAGATAAGGAAAAGAAATAGTATCATTTTTTATTATTTCTCGTACAATAATAAGATTTTAGAATTTCAAACAAGGAATCTAGATGAAAACTAAGTACCTTTAATCAAAGAAAGCAAGAACTGTTATGCGTTTTTTTATCTTTTTAGTGATGTTTTTATTTGGTCTTTTTTCGACCGAGGATTTTCATGCCCAAAAATCTGATCACAATAGACACAGCCTTAAGTTTGACGTCGCACCCACACTCGTGGGGGAATTCATGCCCTACTATGAATACCTTTTTCATAAAAAAATAAGTGCCGAAATAGGCGTAGGATTTGTAACTGACAATTATCTTATGAATTTTGTGCAGGAATCGATTGGCGCTCAAACGCGACTTCAAAAAATGGGTCCCGCATTTTCAATTGCAGGACGCTATTACCCATACAGGGCTGGGGACCTCATATACTGTTCGGTAGCTATTAAATATAGAAGATACAGAGAAGCCTACCAGCAGTACGCTACAACGGGAGCTTTAGAGGAAACTATTGAGTATAACCAGCGAATTATTCCAAGAATTGGATTAGGATACCACAGGTTTTTCGATCAGCACTTTTTGATTGACTTATCTGTAAATCTTGGCTTGGGTTTTGAAAAAGAATTCAAGCAAATGAATGCTTCTCCTGTTTCTAATTATTTCTTGCACTTTGGAATAGGTTGCAAACTGGCTTATGCATTTTAATTATAGCTCATTCAAGTAATGTCAAAAACGAAAACAGCCTTTTTCTGTCAGAGCTGTGGGTATGAGAGCCCTAAATGGTTGGGGAAATGCCCATCATGCTCTAGCTGGAATTCTTTTGTTGAAGAGATCAAACAAAAAAAAGGAAGTACCGCACCTTTTTCTAAAAACTCAACAAATGCAAAACCAGTTGTTCTTAAGGATATTTCCCAAAATGAAAAACAAAAAAACGAGCTTCAAGACAAAGAGCTAAACCGAGTTTTAGGCGGAGGCATGGTATTGGGCTCGCTCATACTTGTTGGAGGTGATCCTGGAATAGGAAAATCAACACTCATGCTTCAGCTCGCAATTAAGGAAAACTTAAAGGTTTTATATGTGTCCGGGGAAGAAAGTGAGAATCAAATTAAGATGCGGGCAGAGAGAATCGGTATTTTAAACGAGCAATGTCACATCTTAACAGAAACGAATCTAGAATCTATTCTTACGCATGCAAGTAATGTTGAACCTCAAATCCTAATTATTGACTCAATTCAGACACTACACAGCAGCCAAATTGAGAGTGCGGCTGGCAGTGTCTCACAAGTAAGAGAATGTACAGCCTCCCTTTTGAGGTATGCAAAAGAATCTGATGTCCCTACCTTTTTAATTGGTCATATCACAAAAGACGGCGGAATCGCTGGTCCAAAGGTGCTAGAACATATGGTTGATACCGTTTTACAATTTGAAGGTGACCGAAACTANGTATATCGCCTTTTAAGAACGAGTAAAAACCGTTTTGGCTCAACAAATGAGATTGGTATTTACGAAATGTCGGGAGCCGGTCTGCGCCCNGTAGAAAACCCATCTGAAATACTTGTAACGAATTCTGATACTGAATTAAGTGGAATTGCCATATCNTCAACAATAGAGGGAGTAAGACCATTTCTAATTGAAATTCAAGCACTAGTCAGCTCGGCTGCCTATGGCACACCTCAGCGCAGCTCTACCGGATTTGATGCAAAAAGACTTAATATGCTGCTCGCTGTTCTCGAAAAGAGATGCGGATTTAAGCTTGGAGCAAAAGACGTATTTTTAAATATTGCTGGTGGTATNAAGGTAGATGATCCAGGTGTTGATCTA
This sequence comes from Cryomorphaceae bacterium, assembly GCA_002683585.1. The sequence continues at coordinate 23,190 of NYTQ01000056.1, read as the reverse complement.
GCGGTTGCTATGGCAGTATTATCCTCCAATGCTAACCTNCCCATTCCAGCAGGTATAGCTTTTGCTGCTGAGGTTGGTCTTTCTGGAGANATTAGNCCAGTNAATCGCGTCGATCAGCGCATTGCGGAGGTCGANAAGCTTGGTTATAAAAAAATCATAATTTCACAAAATATAAAAGGATTCGATGCCTCAAATTACAAGATTGATATTGTGCAGTGCGCTAAAATCGATCAGGTAGTAAAAGCTGTGTTTTCTTAAACGCAATAAAAAATGGGAAAACTTATTATTGTTCCTACCCCTATTGGTAACCTCGAAGATATAACGCTTCGAGCGATTAGGCATTTGAAAGATTGCAATTTAATCTATGCAGAAGATACAAGAGTGACAAGGAGACTGTTGACGCACCTCAATATTGACAATAGAATTTTGGCATTTCACGCCCACAACGAACACAAAATCATAGATAAGTGTGTTGAAACCATCCAAGAAAATGAAACGACAGTTTTAGTCTCTGATGCGGGCACCCCTGGGATTTCCGACCCCGGATATTTACTTGTGCATGCGTGCATCAAAGTAGGTATTGAAATTGAATGTCTTCCAGGACCAACGGCAATTATCCCGGCCCTCGTTGGCTCAGGATTTTCATGTGAAAGATTTCATTTTGAAGGATTTCTACCTCATAAAAAAGGAAGAGAAACGAGAATTAAAAGTATTTCTGAACTCACCTGNACTATTGTCTATTATGAGTCTCCTCATAGAATTGTNAAAACATTAAATCAATTACAAAAGGTACTTGGCGAGGATCGAAAAGCGTGCGTAGTNAGGGAAATTTCAAAGATTTATGAAAGTTATCACCATGGATCATTTTCTGAGTTGCATAGTTACTTTACGGAAAACAAACCCAAAGGTGAGCTAGTTTTGATAATGGAAGGAAAATCTTAACGCAAGGACTTGAGCTGTTTTTCAACGAGCTCAACTTGTTTCTTTTGCGTTTCTATCTCATTCTTTTTGGTCGACTGATNTTCTAAATTTTCTTTAATTGAGTTTTTATTATCAATGATCTTTTTTTCAAAGTCTTTGATTTCTTTTTCAAGATGCTCCTTTCTTTTNACCAAATCTTTTTGCTCTTTCTCAAGACTATTTAAACGCTTATTCTCATCACGAACGATATCCTCAACCCAAGATTTAACCGTTTTCGAAGCGAAGTCTTCAATAATTTTCTCAATTACCTTATATTTTTCTNGATGGTCCTTGCTANTTAGATAGGCTCCACCAAGATCAAAACCAAAGCGGACNGANACAGCGTCATCACTGGATAAGGAACTAACAGCATATGCATTGAAAGGTATCTTGCCAAGATCTTTTAGCTCGACCATCAACGCAATGTGTTCTTTTTTAGATTCTTTGTGCTTGCCTAAACCTTTAAATAGCTTTTTGATTTTTCCCTCAACAAAATCCTGAGAAACATAGGGGATTTCTACAACGAGTGCATTGACATTTTGAGCAANAGAAAAGTCTGACTTTGATTCTTTAACCTTAATAGATTGGGACATAGAATCAATGGAGCAAAAGAGAAATAAAATAAGATAAAGTGGCTTCATTTTTTTACTACTAATTTAAACTTCTTTTTGAATAGTGAACTGAAAACATTCTTAAATTTGAAATATGCGTTTCGAAAATGTTATNGGACAAAATGATTTGAAGAATAAACTTCTNAAAGAAGTTGAAAATCAAAAAATCAGTCATGCACAAATGTTTTTGGGCGANCCTGGCTTTGGCGCCCTNCCTTTAGCATTGGCTTTTGCCCAATACNTTTTATGTGAAGACAAGCAAGAAAATGATAGCTGTGGGGTTTGTCCTACATGCAGACAAGTGCAGGAATTACAACATCCTGATTTACACTTTAGCTTTCCTACAGTTCAATCTATTAGTAAAGTTTCCAATGGACTTTTTACTGATTGGAGNGCGCAAATTCAAGAATCACCCTATTTTTCATTTTTCGATTGGATAAAAAAGATAGANCCAAAAGAAGGGAANCCGATNATATCGGTNCATGAAAGTTTAGAAATTCAAAAAAAACTCAGACTCAAGTCTTATCAAGGTGGCTACAAGATTTTAATCATGTGGTTGCCNGAGACGATGAATATAGAATGTGCCAACAAAATCCTGAAAATTCTTGAAGAACCGCCAGAAAAGACTTTGTTTCTGCTTGTTTCTNCCGATGCCGACGCGCTGCTTGATACGATTCGATCGAGGTGTCAAATACTTCAACTTCAGCGCATTAAAAATGAACTCATTCGAACACACCTCGAAAATAAGTTTAATATCGATGAGCAAAAATGCCAATCCATCACCTCATTTTCTGAAGGAAATTTACTTAAGGCTTATGAAATAGCTCAGTCTAGTGATGATGACGAAGAACTCAAAGACGCATTTATTGACATGATGCGTTCAAGCTATAAAAAGAATGTGATAGAAATGATGAATTGGTCNGATTCCATGGCTAAAAAAGGTAGAGAACGTCAAAAGATTTTTTTAACCTACACACTGCANATGCTNAGACAATGCATTGTCAAGAATTACATGGGAGAAAGACTTGTCCACGTATCAAAAGAAGAAGCCGCATTTATAGAACGGTTCTCCCCTTTTATTTCAGGGAAAAACATCAGAGAATTCATGAAAGCATTTGATGANGCATATTACCAGCTAGAAAGGAATGCCAATTCCAAGATTCTNTTTACCTTGCTGTGCTTTCAATCAATGCGTTTTCTTCATAGGTAAAGATTGATTTAAATTATATAATTTTAAGACTAGAATATGAGCTGTAAGTCATGTAGTAGTGGTGGTGGAAAACCAAATGGGTGCCGTACAAATGGGACCTGTAGCACNAGCGGATGCAACAANCTTGAGGTCTATGACTGGTTGGCCAATATTGATCTTCCAGGAGGCCAACAGGCTTATGACATATTAGAAGTTCGTTTTAAAAACTCAAGAAAAGATTTTTTTAGAAATGCGCAAAAGATCAATATACAGGTAGGAGATATTGTTGTCGTTGATGCTGCTACAGGTTTTGATGTNGGTATCGTTTCGATAGCGGGAGAATTGGCGCGCATTCAAGTGCGAAAAAAGAAAAAAGATTTCAAACCNTTGGAAGCTCGAAAAGTGATACGNATTGCGNATCAAAAAGACATNGATTTATGGATTAAAGCTAGNTCAAAAGAAAAAGAGCTCATGTACAAAGCGCGAACATTGGCTATAAACATTGGGCTCGAAATGAAAATTTCAGATGTAGAATATCAAGGTGATATGTCCAAAGCCATATTCTATTATACTGCCGAGGNACGCGTGGATTTTAGGCAGCTCATAAAAAATATGGCAAGCGAATTTCGAATGCGNATTGAAATGAAGCAGATTGGCTCTAGACAAGAGTCATCTCGTTTGGGAGGAATAGGTTCTTGTGGTCGGGAATTATGTTGCTCAACATGGCTTACGGATTTTAGAAGTGTTTCAACATCCGCAGCAAGATACCAGCAACTATCATTGAACCCACAAAAGCTCGCAGGACAATGTGGAAANCTNAANTGTTGCTTAAACTTCGAGCTAGACGCCTACCTTGAAGGACTTCAAAGCTTCCCAAGAACAGATGTACGATTGAAGACACAAAAGGGAGATGCCTATCATGTAAAGACAGATGTTTTTAAAGGGACTATGTGGTATGCATTTCGCGGGGAAAGTGAACTATACCCACTTACCTCAGTGCGTGTAAAAGAGATCATCGAATCAAACAAGAAAGGTAATAAACCAAGCGATTTGAAAGATTATCAAATCAAAGAGGCGGTGGTTGTTGAGGATGCTGGCTATTCTAATGTAGTTGGTCAGGATAGTGTCAGTCGATTTGAAAATAGCTTCAAGAAAAAGAAGCGAAATAATCCACGAAGAAAGAAAAGACCTAATAAGAAAAAAGAATAGATGAAAGCCTTGTTCAGCTGTATGCTCTTTTTATGTCTNTTTCTGATGTTTTCTTGTGGAGAGCAACCTTATTTCATGGATACATATACATTTNAAAATCAAACNTGGATGGAAGATACNACTCCTGTTTTTAATGTTGATTTTAATGGAGACTCTACCTCTTATGATGTTGTTTTTACATTCCGAACCTCAACAAATTATGAGTTCAACAATTTGTGGCTCTACATGAGTACATCNGGTCCGATATGTGATGAAATGAGCAAGAAATCGGGATTTCTNGGAAGAAAACCAAAAGAGCTTAAAATCGCGAAAAAAAATGGAGAGTGGATTGGGCAAAAATCAGGAACTTTTATTGAAAACAAATTATATTANATCCGAAGCCAATTCTGTAAAGGGAGCTATGCTTTTAAATTGGAGCAGGGAGTTACGATGAAGGAACTTGGTGCAATTCATGATGTAACCATCGAAGTATTTCCAACAAACTGGGTAAAATGAGATTTCGAAAGCTATCCAAAATAGAGCTTGAAGCATTGTCTGAAGAGCTGATTCAATTTTTAGTTGTGCAGGGAATTGATGATGATCTTTGGAGAGATATAAANAAGGAATCCCCTCAAAAAGCAGAAGNGTTAGTTGCCCTTTTTAGCGATACNGTTCTCAAAAAAGTNTATGCAAAAGTTCAATACCTCAGTTTTGTTTCCGAACAGGTATTTTCCATTNTCAAAATANAGGGTGAGGACATGGAGGCTATTGTCGTTAAAAACAAATCCAAAACACNAGCTTTTAAAGACCTCCAAAGCGTGATAGAACGTACATCAAANANCNCTAAAGACTATGANGTATTGTCTGCCAAACGTTCTTTGGGAGATAAAATATTGGATGAAATTCATAGTTTAACTGAAAAAGGTTGTCTTGTTGCTGATGAGGAACTTTGGCAATATTTCAGTCAATTCGATAAAAACCTGAGCAATAAAGCATCTTTTTAGGAGAATTTTCGTTTTTAAAGTATATTTACCCATCATTTAACAAATTTGAAATAATGAGAACGCTTAAACCTTATACCCTTTTGTTATTTGCAGGTCTACTTTTTTCCGCATGTATTGACCACGAGGTAATCCCTGCCCCAGAAAATACGGTTGACTTAAATTCAGCCTTTGTGGGATATGTTAATGGAACGCAAGTCGAATTCACGCAGAATGTCGATGGATATGGAGCTATTGCTATGAACGCAGAGGATATTAACCCCTCCCCAACTCCATCACACATGACCTACGGATCTAAAATTAGAACTNACANNNTNAACTATNCNCAAGCGATTCGNGTNAANTTTGGAACNCTAGATTGGGATNTTNCTCAAAACTCTTACCCNACTGTTTCNATGTTTAACGANTGGTTGAANACNTGGTCTAATACTCCTGTATCCTTCTCNGATCANGGNNTNAGTGGAATTGAAATAGAATACACAGACAANAANGNNNANAAATGGNTNTCAAGAGAAAGTGANCCNNNTCAAANCGCNACTTTCGTNATTAAAAAGCAAGAATCAGATAANACNGGTGATTATTCATTATTCGANTGTACATTTAGTTGNCTTGTNTGGAGATATCAACNCACAAACNNANTTAGATGAGTCCGTCAATATTGAGAACGGCAAAATAACTTCTTGGTTTAAGAAATAGAATCCCTATCTTGGTTGTATGAGTGACACACTCAAAATAGCAATTATCGGAGATTACAATTTCACGTATAATGCTCACCATGCAACAAATTTATCCCTTGACCATTCGTCAGANTTTCTAGAATTAGAACCNAATTATTANTGGATAAAAATCAGTGATGCCCTTAAGCACAAGNCCNCTTACTTCGACCAATATGATGGTATATGGATTGCNCCTGGACCAATNCAAAACCCCTTCTACCTNACNGGGATCTTCAAAAAGCTAATTGANAATAAAATNCCNGTNCTTATTACTGGTGAAGGGTTCAAANTATTTCTGGAGTACCTCATCACCTTTCATCAGCTTACNTCCTACCAAGAAAAACTTATNTCTGAAAATCTCGTTGCAGGAAATAGCTTTGAAAGGCTTACCATTTATCCNAAGAGTAAGGCCTTCAAAAAACTTTACGAAAATTTTTCGAATATAGAACTTACCTCCTCAAGGTATAGTATATATCCTCAGCTTACCGAACAACTCAAAAGCAATTTTATCGATATTGAAGCTACCAATCAATTTGATGATTTGGAAATAATAAGTTTAAAAAACCATATGTTTTTTATNAGCTGTGCATTTTGCCCTCAGATCTCTTCAACAAGAGATATTCCCCACCCCATCATTTATACATTTCTAAAAATGGCTGTTCAGAAAAGAAATCAAACCTGAATAAATTCATTTGACTTTGTATAATAGAGCATGGGGATGACTTTTTGATTAAAAATACCTTCAAGATTCTTTTTNTAATTACGTACCTGTTTNTCATGCTTTGACTCTTTTTTACCTGTCTTAAAGTCAAGNACTACAACATCATTTTCCCGAACCATTACTTTATCCGGTATCAAAAGCTTGCCTGATGGCAATAATATTGAACGTTCATTTAATACTTTACTTATGCCATCAAAAAGACCAATCGCTATCCCTTCATTAAAAAACACCCGCGCGGTTTCTTCTATTTTTTTTCGTGATGAACTGTCCACGAGTCCCTGCTTAATGAGCATCTCCAATTTATCTTGAATCTGACTAGAATTTTCAATTGATCCAATAAGTGTATGAAAATAAATACCAAACAATCGCTCCTCTTGAGACGTATGATGTTCTTTTTGAACCTTTCGAAAAGCAATTTGAAACTTCGAGGTCTCGTTTATAACTTCTTTTGGAACATAAAAAGCACCCTCACCTCTATCAGCATCAATTTTATTCTGCTTGTTACCGGTCTCATATAAAATTGAACCCTCATTTTCGTTAATGGAAAATGTAGTCATCATGTTTTGGTGAAAAAGATGCCCTAAATTGGAACTGCGCTCAAAACGATTAAACACATACAAACGTCTTTCTGGTCTAGTTAATCCAACGTAAAGCAAATTCAATTTATCCAATAAGATTAAGCTTTCCTCCTCAATGGCCTTGTGATGAATCTCATCCAACACATTATTTTTACTCAATGAAGTATAAAGTACTTTACCATCTGCCTCCACGAAAAACTTCGCTTCATTGTGAATGCTCAAGCTAAAGTCAACTTTTGGAATAATCACAACAGGGAACTCTAAGCCCTTTGATTTATGGATGGTCATAATCTGAACTGCATCTCGGCTTTCTGGCATTTTAAGTGCAAATTTCGACTTGTTCTCATCATAATATTCAATGAATTTGGTCAGGTCGGACTGTCTATTGCATTGAAATTGAAAAACTAAATCAGAAAACTGATGTAAATAAGGATTAGAGACCTCCTCCCATCGCATTAAACGTATAAAATCTTGAANAAGTTGAACCAGGTTTTCAAATGGCTTAAAAAACAGTTTNGCACCACCGAAATAATCTTTCAAAAATAATGCATCATCGAAAACTCTAATTGACTTACCTTGNCTCGTTNTTAATTCCTTNATNTAAGAAAAATATGGATCCTTCATTGATACATTCATTCGAAAATAAAGCTCAGCAAATTGCCTTTTCATAAGGTCNACNCCNGGCTTCATTCTCCATTTCAGATAGGCAATAAGTAAACGAACCTCCATATTTCTTGAAATCAACAGAGACTCTTGTGAAAAAACAGTAATGCCCCTTTTTGTCAGCTGATTAGCAATCTGAACGCCTAATGCATTTTTATCTGTCAAGATACATATGTCTCCCAAATCAAATTCATCNTCCAAACATTGACAGATAATCCCCTCAANTTCATCAATCATTTCAATGGGCTCAAATTTTCTTTTTTCAGAAACTACCTGGACAAATCCTGCTTTCTTTGATACAGGTTTTTGCTCCACAGCATCATAGAATCGCTCAAAAGAAGGCGGCAGCTTACTTGAAAAACACTGAAAAAAATCATTATTAAAATGAACAATCTCNGCAGAAGAACGATAATTCATTTCCAGAGGCTTCTTTATTCCCATTTTTGCGAAATAAGCAGAATGCTCCGCTATTTTAGGATCCCCCTCAGGATTATAGACTTTCGGGAGTTCAACAAACTGCTCAGCCAAACCATTGTTAAATCTNTAAATTGATTGCTTNGGGTCGCCAACAATCAAATTTTGTTTNCCATTGGNTAGAGACTCNCGTAATAAAGGCAAAAGNTTNAGCCATTGAAGCCTNGAGGTATCNTGAAATTCATCCAATAAAAAATGCTCATATCGCGTACCAAACCGCTCATAAATATAAGGNGCATCCTCTTTCTGCACTAAGGTGCCTATCAGCTCGTTGAATTCTGAAATCCGAATAACTTTTGTTTTTATTCGAAGCTCTTTTAANGCCTCNGAAACATATTTTAGNAGTGCCATATTGTAAAAATTCCCCTTGTATCTCGAGAGTAGCATATGTCGCTGTGCATTTTCCATGTAAAAAGCATTCAATCTCAGNAGAATCTGTTTCAATTCTTGCGTAAATGCCTTGCTGTCTCCTGGCTCCGCACAATACTTCAAAAACGTTTTTGTAAGCAGAGAATTGTCTCTATTAAAGGTCGGAAACTTGGGGAAGGATGCAATTTTATTTAATGATTTTAAGGTGTTTGTTTTACCTGGCAGGTCGTTCGAGTCTAAATTCAAATGTGCTAAACAATCAATGANCTCCTTTTGAAGTTGGATAAAATATTCATCAATTTGTTTTAGCTCTTGAAAAATAACGCCAAGGTCTTTTTCATCAAAGGACAAGGTTTGAAGTAGCTCAATAAAAAATCGATTTTTCTCATTNTTGAGAGAGGATGCGAAAGATAATAAGTGCCTTTTAAAGTTCCACTGACCTCCATCTTTAAAATTCGATTTCGCATAATTCTTTACNAGCTTTGTTAGCGCAATATTTTCTTCCAAACCAATATTGCTCAATAACAATTCNAGGACCTCATCTAAAACTTCTTTTTCATTGAGTGAAATTTCAAATTCAGCAGGTAAATTCAAATCATTAGAAAACGACTTAATCAACCTTAAATTGAACTTATCAATTGTAGATACATTAAAATGCTCGTAGCCGTGAAGAATTGCTTTGAGTGATTTTGACGCTCTTTTTTTGATTTCAGCTTCCTTTAAGCCCAAAACTTTCTTTAATTCTGCAATAATAGATACTGTTTTAGCATCCTCATCAGCAGCATTGTATTTTGCTATACCGAACAAAGCATCAATAATCCTTGTTTTCATTTCAGTAGAAGCCTTGTTGGTAAAAGTGATTGCAACAATGCTCTTATATTTATTTGATCCTTCGGGAGCCAATAATATACTGAGGTATTCTAAAACAAGCTGGAAAGTTTTCCCGCTTCCTGCCGAGGCATTAAGCACACACAATGGAAATGTATTTCTGTCAATTGTTGCGAGCATTTTCTGGGATGGTTTCTGTAAGCTTAAAAATAGGAAAATCCGATAATTTTAGCTTAATTTTGATAGGTATGATTCGATTTATTTATTTATTATTCTTTTTTTCACTTCTATTTGTCTCTTGTAAGAAAAAAGGCTGTACAGACGAAAATGCAGAAAATTACAACACAAGCGCCAATCAAGATGATGGAAGCTGCGAATATGCCCTAAACGATTCAATTAAAATTAAAATAATACCGAACTATAACGGTTCAGATTTTTACCTAGACTCAACCTTTACTACAAACCAAGGATACAATGTGAAGTTTACAAAAATTAGCTTTTTTGTAAGTCAAATCAGCCATCAGCAAGATACAATCAATGAGTCCTACCTTTACGACTTTAGGGAAAAAGGAACTCATTTAATGGCGACACAAGCAGATTACAATATGTTTCCCTCTATCAAAGGTATTTTAGGTGTAGATTCATTAAATAACCATAGCGATCCTTCAGGATTTGAACTCCAAGATGATTTAAATATTGAGAATGCAGGCACGATGCATTGGAGCTGGAATACAGGTTATATTTTCATTAATCTTGAAGGGAAGGTGGATACTTTATCCTCCGGAACATTTGANCATAATTTCAGCTTCCATGTCGGAACCGATAATTTCAGTCAAGAATTTTNATTNNATAATATTCTATGGGAACAAACTGNTGAAAATGAACACACTTTTCATTTAAATCTAGACCTATCAGCCTTTCTAAATCATCAAGGAAATAATATTGATTTAAAAGATGAGTTTTTAACCCATAGCAATATTGNTCAACAGGCGCTTACAGAAAAAGTTGTTTTGAATTTTTTAAATGCATTAACGGTACCCTAATGAAAAAAGCTATCTTTTTCATTGTTGTACTTTCATTCTTGACATCGTGTCGCAAGGAAAAGGTTTCATTTATTCCAACACCTTATGCTATAGACATTCCTTCGCACTTTCCTCAAATGAATATTCCTGAGGATAATCCTATGACGGAGGAAGGAATTGAATTGGGAAGGTTTTTATTCTATGAAACCAAGCTAAGCGGCGACAATACGATGAGTTGCGCAAGCTGCCATCAATTAAACAGTTCGTTCGCAGACAATNTTGCTTTGCCACTAGGCATCCAAGGTATTGCAGGGACAAGAAACTCCATGCCACTATTTAATCTGGGGTGGGATGATTTCTTTACTTGGGATGGGCGCAAAACTTCACTAGAGGGCCAAATCCTTGAACCTGTTCCAAATCCCATTGAAATGCATTTAAAATGGACGGATGCAGTNGACAAACTTCAGCTCGATGTTNNATACAGNAATAAGTTTTTCCGGGCTTTTGGAGAGGAGGGTATCGACTCAATNAAGGTTGCGAAATCAATAGCGCAATTTATCCGAACAATCATCTCGGCAAATTCTACTTTTGATGTGATGTACAAATTTGAAAATGGACTACCTTTAACTACCTCTGAAAATTCAACCCTNGGAAATATTGAGGCTGAGGTATGGGCCGGTTATGACCTTTTCAAAAGCTTAAATGGTGCAGACTGTTTCCATTGCCATAANGGTCCATTGATGCGTGTTAAAAAGTTTAGCAACAATGGTTTAGACATGGTATTCAGTGATCAAGGAAGNGCATTAGTGACNCAAAACATCAACGATGAAGGAAAATTCAAGGTTCCCTCATTGAGAAATTTATCCGCAACTGGACCGTATATGCATGACGGNAGGTTTAANAGCCTAGAGGAAGTCATTGAGCATTATTCCACNGGAATTCAGCAAAGCGAAACATTAGATCCCTTGATTGAGTTTGCCAACCAAGGCGGAGTGCAACTTGATGAATTAGAAAAGCAATGGCTCAAAAAATTCTTACTTTCCCTGAACGATACAACTTACATTAATAATCCTAAATTTAAGGATCCATTCAATTAATTATGGCAACTACATCAAGACATTTAACAACAGAAGAGAAAGCNCTAAAAATAAATTTACAGCCTGATATTTATGGATGCTTTGCGGAAATAGGTGCAGGACAAGAGGTTGCAGCAAACTTCTTTAAAGCAGGTGGAAGCTCCGGAACAATAGCATTCAGTCATTCAGCATACGATATGAAGGTTTCAGACTCAATGTATGGGAAAACCAAAAGATATGTGTGTGAAGAGCGCCTANAAATCATGTTGGATACAGAGTTTTCTAACTTGAAAAATACACTACCTAATAAATACAAGGAATCCAAATTCTTCGCTTTTTGTAATACGGTAGAATCTTTAAATTATCATAAAACAAATCAAGGAAAAGGATGGATTGGTATTCGATTTCAGCTAGAGCCAGAAACAGAGCCNAATACCGTTGTTCTTCATGTTAAAATGCACGACAACAGCCATAAAGGACAACAAGAGGCNCTTGGTATATTGGGTGTAAACTTGATTCATTCGTGCTACCATAAAAACAAGGATATTGATGAGTTTCTTGACGGCTTAACAAGGCGCATTCCCAGGGACCGTATCGAGATTGATATGCTTAGTCTAACAGGTCCTGACTTTAGTAATATCGATAACCGTGTAATTGCACTAAANCTAGTTAAACGCGGAATTACTGATGCTACGATGTTTGACCTATCGCAAAATGTATTGCAGCCAACCAATGCACTCTACAAAAAGAATATTTTACTTACAAGAGGAAGGTTTAGACCTGTAACTAAGGTGCATATTGATATGATTGAAAACGGTCGTAAAGCTTTTTCAAAAGAAAAGGATGTCAACGAAGAAAATGTTGCCGTTATTTTTGAATTAACCCTAAAAGATNTGACCGCAGATGGTAAGATTTCTGTTCAGGACTTTTTAGACCGTGCCGATTTGTTGAGCTCTCTCGGTTACACCGTTATGGTCTCAAATTACTTGAAACATTACAAGATGGTTGAATATCTCGCACCAATCTCAAGAGGCAACCTTATTGGCGTCATCCTNGGTGTTTATAATTTAAATACCATTTTCGATGAGCGNTACTATGAAAACCTTCCTGGAGGTNTACTTGAGGCTTTCGGGAGAGGTTTCGGCCCAAACATGAAGCTATATGTNTACCCCGCTTTAAATGTTGAAGATGGGGAGATTTATGATCTTGACAATATAGAAATCGCCGATAATTTAAAAGGGTTATTGAGTTANATGCGNGAGAATGATAAAATGAAACCGATACTTGAATTTGATCCAAAGCTTTTGCACATTATGTCTGATGATGTACTTTCGAAAATTAGAGCTGGAGCATCGAGCTGGGAAGAAGATGTTCCACAGTCCGTAGCCAAAGCCATCAAAGCCTTTGAACTTTTCGGTTATCATAAAAAAGAGGTAAAAGTATAATGCCCCATATTAAAAACGCACTGCTTCGTTTCCGAATCATTGATAAAATGATTCGAAATAAATACAAATCATACCCGTCAAAAAAAGAGCTAAGAGAGGCCTGTGAAGAATCTTTATATGGTTCTATTGACGGTATTCATATTTGTAACAGTACGATTGAAAAAGATCTCTTCAATATGAAAATGGAGCACGATGCACCCATAAAATATAGTAAAAAAAATGGTGGNTATTATTATGAGGACCCTTCNTATAGCATCAATGATATACCGCTAAGTGAAGATGAACTAAGCTCCATAAAATATGCCGTAGATACGCTTCATCAATTTAAAGAAACCCCATTTTTCAAAGAGTTCGGAAATGCAATAGACAAAATTGTCGATCGAATTTCAGTGGGTGGNNCGCAAAATGAAATATCACAGTACATNCAATTCGAAGCAGCTAACTCCATAGGAGGAAATGAATTTTTACCAAAACTACTAGAGGCGATTCAGCGCAAAAAGAAAGTTTGGTTTGTATATACTAGTTTTGTAAAAGGACAAGGNAAACCGAGAAAAGTTTCACCCNTGTTCTTGAAAGAATATAGAAACAGGTGGTATTTGATTTCATATGACCCGAGTCAAAATGACATCAGAACCTATGCCTTAGACCGTATGGAAGACCCAAAAATTTTAGAAGACGAGCAAATTACACCNAAAGGATTTGATGCTGATACTTATTTTCAAAATGCGATGGGAATAACGAGCTACAAAGGCGAGGCGAAAAAAATTATCTTNAAAGCAGATGAAATTGCTTCAAAATACATCAAGAGTCAACCGATACACCACTCTCAAGAAATACTTGAAGAAGCAGAAAACGGAACCTATTTTAAATTCAAACTCTTACTCTCTGAAGAATTAATTCGGACGTTACTAAGCTATGGCGGTGAAATAGAAATCATAGAGCCTCAAGAACTCAAAAGCGCATTAACAGCGCGCATACTGGCCATGAAGAAGCGCTACAATTTATAAAATAAGAAGCCAGTAATTGTTAATTTTACAGCACCACAAATATTCGTATGGAAATTAAAATAGAACAACGAGAAGGTATTTGCCTGATCACTTTCAATAGGCCAAAAGTCTACAACTCATTTAACAAACCTATGGCCATGGCGCTTCAGCAGACGCTTGATGAATGTGCAAAAGATGAAAATGTTCGGGCTATAGTACTGAAAGGAGAAGGAAAAGCTTTTTGTGCCGGACAGGACCTCGCAGAGGTTATAGATCCTGAGGGACCTGAACTAAAAAGTATTGTAGGCGAACATTATAATCCTATTATTTCTAGAATACGTTCTATAGAAAAACCCNTTATTGCAGCCGTTAANGGAGTTGCCGCCGGTGCNGGGGCAAACATNGCCTTGGCCTGTGATATTGTTTTTGCAAAAAAAAGTGCCTCGTTTATTCAAGCGTTTTCTAAAATTGGTCTTATTCCTGATTCTGGTGGAACCTATTTTTTACCGAGAATCATTGGTTTTCAAAAAGCAATGGCTTTAATGATGACTGGAGATAAAGTTTCGGCTCAAGAAGCTGAGGNAATGAAAATGATTTACAAAGCAGTAAATGACGAAGAATTTGANGAAACTGTCATGACCTTTGCNGAAAAGCTATCACAAATGCCAACAAGAGCATTAGGACTAACAAAAAAAGCTGTCAATTTAAGTTTTAATAATTCAATGCAGCAGCAATTAGATCTCGAAGAAAACCTGCAAAATGAGGCTGGTCAAACCGATGACTTTAATGAAGGCGTGCAGGCCTTTTTAGATAAAAGAACACCAAAATTCACAGGAAAATGATTGAAACAGTAGGGGTCNTTGGNGCNGGAACGATGGGTATTGGAATTGCTCAAATTGCAGCTCAAAATGAGCACCAAGTTATTGTATATGACCATAGTGAGGCACAACTCGAGAAAGCCAAATTAGGTCTCGAAAAAGTACTCAACCGACTAGTTGAAAAAGAAAGAATTACCGACAACGAAAGAAAAAAAATTCGCACTCGAATGGTGTTTACGCCTAAGATAAATGAACTTTGGCCTTGTGGTTTGGTAATTGAGGCGATTGTAGAATCCATCGAAATCAAGCATAAAGTATTTCAATCACTAGAAGATATTGTATCAGAGCATTGTATTTTAGCTACCAATACCTCCTCNTTATCTATTGCTTCGATTGGTGCCTCGTTAAAAATAGCTGANCGAATNATTGGGATTCATTTCTTTAATCCTGCTCCGTTAATGCCCTTGGTAGAAATAATACCCTCTATTCAAACAGCAGAAAAAACTACTACAGCATGCAAAAACCTCATTGCTAANTGGGGGAAAACGGTCGTATTGTGTAAGGATACNCCAGGCTTTATTGTCAATCGCGTAGCACGGCCTTTTTATGGAGAAGCGCTNCGTATTTATGAAGAAGGAATCGCTGACTTCAGTACTATTGATTGGGCACTCACAGAGATCGGAGGATTCAGAATGGGACCATTTACATTGATGGATTATATCGGNAATGATGTGAACTTTGCGGTTACAGAATCAGTGTTCAAAGCATTCTTTTACGACCCAAGGTTCAAACCCTCGTTTACACAAAAACGATATGCTGAGGCTGGATATTTCGGTAGAAAATCAGGAAGGGGATATTACGATTATAATNATACCAATCTAAACCCGAAACCACAAACCGACAAAGTATTGGGTGAAAAAATTTTAAACCGCATACTATGCCTGCTCATAAATGAAGCAGTTGATGCTGTTTTCATGGGTGTNGCAACGGCNAAAGATGTTGACTTAGCCATGACCAAAGGCGTAAATTACCCNAAAGGATTACTCAAATGGGGAGATGAAATCGGACTAGATAANGTTCTCGAGCAGCTTCAGGAGCTATTTGATTATTATGGTGAGGACAGATATCGACCGAATCCTCTTTTGCGTNAAATGGTACNAGAAAATAAGGAGTTTCACTAATAATATTTCCATCTGATTTTAGTACATTTGCAACTTAATATTTTACATCATGGCTTACTTATTCACTTCTGAGTCCGTTTCTGAAGGACACCCAGATAAGGTAGCAGATCAGATATCTGATGCGCTCATTGATAACTTTCTTGCATTCGATCCGGAATCAAAGGTCGCTTGTGAAACACTAGTGACTACAGGTCAAGTGGTTTTAGCGGGAGAAGTAAAATCCCATACCTATCTNGATGTTCAAAAAATAGCAAGAGATGTNATCAATAAAATAGGTTATACCAAAAGTGAGTACATGTTTGACGGAAACTCNTGTGGTGTATTTTCTGCNATACACGAGCAATCNTCAGATATCAACCAAGGCGTTGAACGAGAAATTAAAGAAGAGCAAGGAGCGGGAGACCAAGGAATGATGTTTGGTTATGCAACAAACGAAACAGAAAGTTTTATGCCGCTTCCATTAGAAATTTCTCATCTTTTATTAAAAGAGCTTGCCGCACTCCGTAGAGAAAATAAAGAAATAACCTATCTAAGACCTGATTCTAAGTCTCAAGTCACAATTGAATATTCTGATGACAATAAACCAGTTCGTATTGATGCTATTGTCCTATCAACTCAGCACGATGACTTTTCAGGAGAAGCTGAAATGCTTGAAAAAATTAANAAAGATGTCGTNGAGATATTGATTCCCCGNGTAAAAGCANTGCTTCCAANAGAAACGCAAGCTTTGTTTACNGAAGACATAACCTACCATGTCAACCCAACAGGAGTTTTTGTTATTGGAGGACCTCATGGAGATACTGGTCTTACAGGAAGAAAAATTATTGTTGATACATACGGAGGAAAGGGAGCGCACGGTGGAGGTGCTTTTTCTGGAAAAGACCCATCAAAGGTAGACCGCTCTGCAGCATACGCCACGCGTCACATTGCTAAAAATGTAGTTGCTTCTGGATTATGTGACGAAATATTGGTTCAGGTTGCTTATGCAATTGGTGTCGCAAAACCAATGGGCTTATATGTAGATACCTACGGAAGTTCAAAAGTAGGACTTTCAGACGGTGAAATCGCGAGAAAATTAGAGGATCTATTTGATATGAGGCCTTTCGCAATTGAATCGAGGTTTAATTTAAGAACGCCTATTTATTCTGAAACTGCCGCTTATGGTCACATGGGTAGAGCTTGTGTTCAGGTTCAAAAAGAGTTTAAGGATGCTTCTGGACAAGTAAAAAATATAGATGTTAAGCTATTTCCTTGGGAGGAATTGAATTATGTCGATAAAGTCAAGGCAGCGTTTGACCTATAAGACACAAAGAAATAATGAAAAGGACCAAATATGGTCCTTTTTTTTTTGTCAAAAACTAAGATAAAACCATATAAGCNAACGGTNCNGGTTTAAAGTAAGGAAAAAGTAATATTTTTACGTAANGGCATTCAGAACAAAACAATATAAAATTCANANNATGCATAAATTNNTTTTGACGCTTTTCATTTTGTCTNCNTCATACATCTNTTTCGGGCAAAAAGTATCATTTATGGATAAGTTGATCTCAAAAAAGCTGATTGGTGAGGGTAAGGAGCTTTTTTATGCGGGTCGTACAAGTGAAGCAATGCTGACATTTAAAAGAGCCAAACTCAAAAACCCTAATTCCGGAGAGGCACACTATCAATTGAGTATCGCGCAGTTTTACCTCAGAGATTATTACAATGCCCACGAAAATGCCAGGATTGCAGATCAGCTAATCTCAAAGAAAAAAGACGGTGAATATTTTTATTATATGGGGAGAATCTACCACACAGTAAACCTTATAGATTCTGCAAAATTATTTTACTCAATGTCAAAAGATAAATTAGGTCCTAGGATATCCAAGGACTACGATTTAGATATTTTACTTAAGCAATGTGACTTTGTCAGTAACGAAATAAAAAAAGGAGTAAAAAATATTTGTGAACCTTTTTCAAGAGCTGTAAACTCGAAATATGATGAATATGGCGCTATCCTGATTTACGACCAAAAAAGACTNCTTTTTACTGCNAGACAGCCNGAGACAACNGGAAACAATATTAATTATGATGACCAAAAGTTTTTTGAGGATATCTACAGGGCAGATTGGAATGAAAATAGAAATGATTGGNCNATCGATGTAGGTTCGATGGAGGATTATAATACNGAAGGTTTTGATGCCTTAAACTTTGTTTCACGAAAAGGGAACTATGGTTTACTTACTATCAATACGTCTGCAACAATTGAAAAATCAACAACGAGTTCAGAAATATATGAATTTGAAGTGGATGAAGAAGACTCTTCTTGGTTTATAGATCCTATTAAATCTGAGTCAATCAATACCAGCTATTTTGAGGGAGCNGCAACNATTTCAGANACAAGCTATGATGANGATGAAACAGCCATACAAACTATGGTTTTTGTGAGTGATCGTAAAGCAGACAAAACCCTCACTGATTTATACTCAGTTCAACGCATAGATGATAAATGGGGAGAAGCTAAACCTTTATCAGAAATAAATACTACTGGAAGAGAGACNACACCATTTATCACAGGAGACGGACANTATCTGTTTTTTAGTAGCGATGCCTTGAATGGAATGGGTGGATATGATGTTTATTATTGTCAATGGATGAATAATAAATGGAGCCCGCCTGTGAACCTCGGAGCATCTATTAATACAGTACATGATGATACTCATTTTCAATACTTTCCAGAATATCAGNNAGGAACAATTTCAACCATCAACGATTTCAACGGCTACTTCAGCTATGACATTTTTAAGATNGACCTGAGTGAATCAGATTTTCCTTTTATTAAAAAATAAAAACCCATTCATTGGGCTTTAGATCATTTTTATGCCGCGTTACTTTTTCGAAATATCATACGAGGGGACTAACTTTCTAGGTTGGCAAAAACAAGCGAAAGGGACTACTATACAAGGAAATATTGAGGACTNCTTGAGTAAACTATGCTCTATGANACCTACTTCTATCATGGGTTGTGGACGAACTGATAGTGGCGTGCATGCGAAAAAATATTTTTTTCATGTTGACCTCGCAGAAGAGATTGATGAGGCTCAATTTAGATTCAAACTTAATCTGATGCTTGACAACACNATCGCCGTNCATAAAATCTTCCGTGTTTCAGATGACTTNCACGCCCGATTTAATGCNGTAAAAAGGACTTACAAGTATTTCATTCATTTTCAAAAAGATGCTTTCAAGGAAAATAACTCTTGGTGGATTTCTCAAAATCTAGACCTTGAGCTTATGAACAAAGCAGGAAGTTTACTGATCGGGGAAATGGACTTTGAGGCATTTTCTAAAAAACATGCGGATGTTAAGACACACATTTGCACTGTAACAAAAGCAGATTTTATATTAAACGATAATGAATTAATTTTCGAAATTTCTGCAAATCGATTTTTACGAAATATGGTACGAGCTATCGTTGGAACCCTTGTCGAGGTGGGCCTACATAAAATAAGTTTAAAAGAATTTCAGGACATTATAGCATCAAAGTCTAGACAAAATGCTGCCGCCTCTGCGCCAGCATCAGGCTTGTTTTTATGGGACATCAGCTATCCTATTCTTAAATAGCGGCCCCTTCTGTGAGCACCTCTCTATTTACTTTCTTGAATAAACCTTGAAGGACTCTTCCAGGTCCTACTTCAATAATATGATTCGCTCCATCAGCNAACATTTTCTCCATAATTTGTGTCCACTTCACGGCACCGGTAAGCTGTAATACTAAATTCTTTTTAATTTCATTTGGATCAGAAACCGCTTGTGCATTTACATTTTGATAAACTGGACAAATTGGAGTGTTAAAATTGGTCGCCTCTATCGCCGCAGCCAATTCTTCTCTTGCTGGCTCCATTAAAGGCGAATGGAAAGCACCTCCTACAGGAAGTAACATCGCTCGTCTTGCTCCTGCTTCACTAAGCTTTGCACACGCTGCTTCTACAGCCGGAATAGCTCCTGAAATCACGAGCTGACCGGGACAGTTGTAGTTTGCCGCAACTACTACACCATCTACATTTGCGCAAATTTCTTCCACAATTTCATCCTCTAATCCTAAAATAGCAGCCATCGTTGATGGTTCTTTTTCGCATGCCTTCTGCATTGCCAAAGCACGTTTAGACACGAGAGATAAACCATCTTCAAAGCTCAAAGAACGATTGGCGACAAGTGCTGAAAATTCTCCAAGAGAATGTCCCGCAACCATAGCTGGGGAAAATGAATCTCCTAAACAAGCTGCTAAAATTGTAGAATGTAAGAATATTGCGGGCTGGGTAACCTTAGTTTGCTTGAGCTCATCAGCAGTTCCCTCAAACATAATTTTTTGAATATCAAAACCTAAAATCTCATTTCCTTTCGAAAATAATTCTTTTGCTAATGGAGAAGCCTCATATAGCTCCTTCCCCATTCCGGAAAATTGAGCACCTTGACCTGGAAAAACGTATGCTTTCATATTGTTTCTATTTTTTCACAAAAGTAAAAGAAGTATTAGAATATTAAAATTGTCCNTCAGAATGATATTTACCCTTTTTATAAACTTTNACCTTCATAATGATCCCATCAATATCGTATTCATAAACTTTCCCATCCCACAAAGAACCATTTCTAAAGGTACCGTCCATCCAAATCTCATCATTTTTATTGTACACTTTGTTGTATCCAAATTCTTCAAATCGAACACCCCTGGTATTTGGAGAAATGATCCGAGGAGGCCTCAAAGACTTATCTTTCACTATCTCAATCGGTTTTTCAACAGAAGGTTCGTAGGTAATAAGAGATTCTTTTTTGCCTGCATCGTCTAACTTTACCTCGTATTTCAAAGAGCCATTCCGGTAATAATGCTTAATNGTCCCAAAAGGACTTCCGTTTTTTGCTGAATATTCAAGCTGTAATTTCCCATTCTTATGGAAATACTGAATCTTACCCGACTCCTCTCCGTTGTTGTTATAGTTCCCTTTATAGGCTACTTTGCCATTACTGTAATAACGCGTGCAGTTNCCTTTATACTTGTTCTGAATAAAGGTGGCTTCTTCCATCTTCTTTGAATTCCTGTGGTATCGAATATAAAACCCTTCAGGCCTATTGTTTCTATAGTTTCCCTTAAGCTTTGGTGTTTTACCGTCTTTATGATAACGCAACCAAATGCCCTCCTTTCGACCATTGATAAAATTCCCTTCTTCCACTTTTGAATTTTCGGCATAATTGGAAGATGGATGATCTTTGCCTTTAAACACCCATTTACCAGCTTTACGACCCGAAGCATCTCGCTTATTTTGGGCATAATTTTCATTGAAGAAAAAACAGAGTGAAATTAATAAAAGCAAGGCTTTTGAATTCATGAATCTAAAATACAAATCTATTCGATTTAAGACAGTCAAAAAAGGACTAAAATTGTGAATAAAAAAAGTCTGAATAGACCGCAAGAATAATAGTTCTAATTACTTTTGTATTTGAAATATTATGGTTTCAATAGATCCAAAAAATATAGAAGTNCCACGCTTGCACCGCTACCTTTTNGGAGCAGTTGGTCCAAGACCCATTGCATTTGCCTCAACGATTGATACTGATGGAGTGTCAAATCTTGCGCCTTTTAGTTTTTTCAATGCTTTCAGTGCGAATCCTCCNATTCTNGTATTTTCACCTGCAAGATCTGGAAGAACAAATACGACGAAAGACACCTACAACAATGTGAAAGAACTACCTGAGGTAGTCATCAATGTTGTTAATTATGAGCTCGTTCATCAAATGAGTCTGGCAAGTTCTCCATATCCGTCAAGTACGGATGAATTTGTAAAAAGTGGNTTGACACCAATAGCCTCNGAGCTTGTAAAACCATTTCGAATTAAGGAATCACCGGTTCAATTTGAATGTCGCGTAAATCAAGTTATTGAGCTTGGTGACCAAGGTGGAGCAGGAAATTTAATCATATGTGAAGTACTAAAGATACATATTAGTGAAGAGGTACTCGATGAAAAAGGTATGATTGACCAACATAAAATTGACTTAGTATCACGAATGGGCGGAAATTGGTATTGCCGTGCGGATGAAAATTCCATGTTTGAGATTCCTAAGCCGATTACAACATGTGGTATTGGATATGATGAATTACCTTCAGATATTTTGAATAGTCAGATACTATCAGCCAATAATTTAGGCCAATTGGCCGGCATAGAATCAATTCCAAATGAAACTGATGTAAATGAGTATAAACTCCTTGAATTAAGTGAATTGTTTTTATCTTTGGAAGACGATGCCCCACAGCTNGAAATTGAAATTCATAAGAAGGCAAAACTACTTTTAGAGGAAAATCTTTTGGAAGAAGCTTGGTTGACGCTTCTTTCTTTTAATAACTAAATANACAACAACAAAATGTACAAATTCCAAGGAAAAATTAAAGTCATTAATGACACTCAGGTAATCAGCGAAAAATTCAAAAAAAGAGAATTTGTCGTNACTGANACTTCTTCGATGTATCCCCAAGATGTNATGTTTCAGTCTGTTCAGGACAAATGTGAC
This sequence comes from Cryomorphaceae bacterium, assembly GCA_002683585.1. Next base: position 824 of record NYTQ01000056.1, on the reverse strand, counting down.
ATGCTAAATGGNTATGCTNTAGAGGAACAAGTTGAAGTTTCTTTNAACCTTAGAGGACGTGAATGGACAAGCCCAGACGGTGTCGTGAAATACTTCAATACGCTAGATGCTTGGAGAATCGAAAAAATGGGACAGGGAGGCGGAATTCCCGCAGCAGGTCCATCTGATATGTCTTTGGATGCACAACCTTCAGCTGAGTCATCAGCAAGCGCGGAGGAGAAAGACGATCTTCCTTTCTAAAAACATAATACGATTATTGAAAATGGGGCTTAGGCCCCTTTTTTTTGCTCAAATTTGTCAAATCTGCCCAAAATGCAGGATAGCTTTTAGCCACAGCACCAGCGTCTGAAATCGTAATCCCCTCATTTAAATGTACACCAACGATAGCCAGACACATGGCTATTCTGTGGTCTCCAAAGGAATCAACTGAATTAGAGTGAAGATTACTTTTAGGAACATATAAGGTATCGTCTTTTACAATAAGCTCTGCACCAATTTTTGCAAATTCACTCAATAATGTTTCCATTCTATTACTTTCTTTATTGACCAATCGATGTACACCTTTTATCCTTGAAACACCTTCACAAAAGACAGCATAGGCAACTAATGCTGGAAATAAATCTGGACAGTTTGTCGCATCAAAATCAAATGAGGAAAGAGGACGCTCACCTATCGTGAGTTGCTCTTTCAGTTCATTACTATTTACAAAATCTTTAAATAAATCAAGAAGCCTTCTATCTGCTTGTAGAGAATCTCTGTTTAATCCCTTCATCTTTATTTGATGACCTAAAGCAGAGGCAATGCACCAATAGCTTGCCGCACTC
>NYTQ01000055.1 GCA_002683585.1 Cryomorphaceae bacterium | reverse complement strand
AGGTTAAGAATACTGGGAAAGCCCCTTTAGAGATTTATTCCGCTGAAACGGAATGTTCATGTACCGATGTCATTCTGCCTACAGATAAAATTCTGCCTGGAAATTTTGGAACCATAAAAGTAGTGTTTGACACGAAAGGAAAATACTATTTCCAGAATAGACACATTTATTTAAACACAAACAGTAGGAGACAAAAGGAGCTAGTTCGTTTCAAGGTATTTGTGGAACCCTCTCCAGATCGTGAACTTGAAAAAGATCCTTAGTCTTGCTTNAATACCTTTACAATCTTATTTTCATGTGGTGTAGAGAAATGAAGGAGATATGAACCAGTGCTAAGACCGGGTACATTCAAATCAAAAATCCAACCATTTAGTGTTTCTATTGGAGTCATTTCCATAGGAACTACTTTCCCATTCAAATCCTCCATATAAACATTAAAATCATCAGGAAGATAACCATCAACCCTCAGTCTAATATGATCATAAAAGGGATTTGGAAAGGCCTCTAAATTGATTTGATCTTGAAGCTCAGCGCCGCAAATTGCTTCACTAATTAATGAAACAAATTCATCAGGTGCTACGACCCTTACGCCTTCATCTAACAAAGAATTCACATACAAAAGGCTGTCCACAGAATTAGACCAAGCATGCACAGCAACCAATGTATATCCNTNAANAGAATATGGATCTTTTAANCTTGCATTTAATTTTTCAGCAAGGCTTTCACCTGTTTCAAAACCACCCCAAAGATTATATTTTGCGGATACAACTGGCTTCAATCCATAGCAATCCATGCTTCCTTTCATTCTGCTATAATTAGAATAATCGTAATAAAACAATCCGTCTACATGTTCTTGCTTCAGATATTCTTTTAGCTCTGGCTGATAGACAGAATCATTGTATGCATTACCTAGAATATTAACGATACTTAAATCAGACTTTTCAAGGTAACCGTTCATCAATGCACAAGAGGCTTCGAGTTCTGGGAATAGCTCNGGGAAATGATAGGTATGTCCAGAAGGACCTGCAACAAAATAATCTTTGCCTAAGTCTGTTGAGGNAGCCATCGCATATATCTTGGCCATAACAGTAGGTGCAATCTCAGAAAGAGATGGAGGAATCGTCCATCCAATATCCATTAAACCTCTATTGTCTGAACCAAACCAGCGACTGTCTTCAGCAAACAAATTCAGCATCCATTGAATATTATCACCATCTGACATTAAAAAACAAACCGTATGCGTGTTCTCCTCAATTGCGGGTTCTGCATCGCTGACATGCTGTTCCGTTTGNGCATTAAAATTAGTAAGTGTCGAAATGTTAAAGCCCCAATCAGCAGGATGCACGCCAATTGAATATTCAGACGCTTTTGCCACTGTTTGATACTCATCATCACCCCATCCAAAAAGAACGGCATTGGGGTCCATGTGGTAAAAAGCATTTTCAGTTGTAGAGCTGTGGATGTCATCATAAAAATGCAAAGCATTTGACAGAATAGAATAGTCTCCTAGGAATAAACATTTATCCTCTCTTTGATATGTAATAATCTGCTCATTCAAAAAGGAACTATAATTATCAAGAACCCACTGCTCATCTTTATCTCGAACATCTAAAATTTGAGTGTAGCCTTTANTCTCCACTGTAGCTTGTAGCTCTTGCGTTACAGCCAAGGCATTCAAGGGACCACATAATGAATTGGCAACATTACTTGAATTGTCGTCAATATTACATAGTATATANCCAGCAACATTTCCTGGAATAAGTGAGAGCACGGTATCAATATTCCCGTCCATTTCATCGGAAACATAAACCCCATAAATCGTCTCTATGTCGTGAATCCATATTGAACTACCACTTCCTTTATCCCGATATATTTTTGGTTCTGTTTTGGCACAAAGGCCTTGAATACTTTGTAGGAGCAGAAGCTCTGAATGTGTAAAAAGATCATCCGTAAAAACATAAAGTGTATCTGGCTGGGAACTCGACGGGTAGGGACTGTTTTCAATTCTATCAATTANTGATTGACTGAAACAGCTCCATCCAAACTGAAATATCAANAAAAGTAAAACCAAAGGCTTCATCAAATTCAAATTTTNNTATCCTCAAAGGATTTGTAATCAACAGGTATGGGATAACTTACCTNTTCTANGTTACNTTACTTAGCGTAATTGACAGCNCTTTTCTCCCGAATAACAGTAATTCGAACTTGACCAGGGTAGGTCATCTCAGTCTGAATTTTTTCTGAAATTTGAAAGGATAACTCTTCTGCCTTTTGATCTGAAACACGCTCGGACTCAACCATAACTCTTAACTCACGTCCAGCCTGAATAGCATACGAACTGGCAACCCCATCAAAAGACATCGCNAAAGCCTCTAAATCTTTAATACGTTTTACATAGGCTTCAACAATTTCTCTCCTCGCTCCTGGTCGCGCACCTGANACCGCATCACATACCTGAACAATAGGAGAAATAAGTGTAGTCATTTCAATCTCATCGTGATGGGCACCAATGGCATTTAAGACATCTGGTTTCTCACCGTATTTTTCGGCAAGCTTCATACCTAAAATTGCGTGAGGCAATTCAGGTTCNTCTTCNGGAACTTTNCCTATNTCGTGNAANAGACCTGCTCGTTTGGCTATTTTNGGGTTTAAACCAAGCTCAGAAGCCATAGTAGCACANAAATTCGCGACCTCGCGCGAGTGNTTCAATAGATTTTGGCCATATGACGATCTATACTTCATTCGACCNACCATTTTCATTAGTGNAGGGTGTAGNCCNTGTATACCAAGGTCAATACATGTTCTTTTGCCGGTTTCAGCTATTTCCTCGTCAAGCTGTTTACTGGTTTTTGAAACAATTTCTTCAATACGCGCAGGGTGAATTCTTCCGTCAGTGACCAGTTGATGAAGCGCCAAACGTGCAATCTCTCTTCTTACTGGATCAAAACAAGAAAGCATAATGGCTTCAGGTGTATCGTCAACAATGATTTCTACACCGGTTGCCGCCTCCAAAGCACGAATATTTCGTCCCTCACGACCAATGATCCTTCCCTTGATTTCATCAGAATCTATATTGAAAACCGATACGGCGTTTTCAATGGCTTGCTCAGTGGCAACACGCTGTATGGATTGAATTACAATTTTACGCGCCTCTTTATTGGCATTTAGCTTAGCTTCCTCAGTAATTTCTTTAATCTGAGCCATCGCTCCAGTCTTTGCCTCATCAACAAGCGCAGTCATTAGAGACTCTTTTGCATCATCTGCAGACATGCCACTTATTTTCGACAATTCCTGAACTCTTTTTTCTTGTGTCTTGTCGAGCTCTTTCATCCTGATTTCGATGCCTTTATATTTGACATCATAATCAGATTTTATTTTTTCAATATCCTTTTCTTTGCGCTGCAGATCAGACAGCTTATGTTCCAATTTATTTTCTTTCGCTTTTGCTCTATCTTCAGTTGATTGCATGCGTCGCTCTCGCTCTTTGACTTTAGCTTCATGCTCCTGCTTGAGCTTCAAAAACTTTTCTTTTGCCTGAAAAATTTTATCCTTTTTAATAGACTCTGCTTTGGATTCTGCATCGCTAATAATTCTTTCAGCTTTACTTTTAAGGAGCATTTTTTGCACGAATAGGCCTAATCCAAGACCCACTGCAAGGCCACCAACAATATATACTATTTCCATTTCTACACAATTAAAGTTAATAATCGTGTTACCCTACACTAAGCTTTACTAATGGCTTCATCAAGTTGCTTTGAAAGAGACTGAAGGGCCTGGTCTATAGGTCCTAAATCTTGAGCAGTATTATTCGATGAATTCTGGTTTGAATCTTTCTTTATAATTAATTGAAGGGCTGTCATTGCAATTAGATCCTGAGGATCTTTTACAGCATAATTCTTTTTCAAGTGTTCGATGGCCGAATTGATATTTTCTACAGCAGACAAAACACCTTGCTTTTCATTTTCATTAATAGTCAAGGGATAGCTTCTACCTGCAATATTTACTTTTAAGGATATCTTAGCCATTGTTAGTTTTTAAGCTCTTCTATACAGATTTCAATTTCTTTTACTAGTGCATCTATCTCCTTGTTCTTTTCCTCTAAGTTTTTGGAGCTAGACTCGGTAACATGTTTTTTTGTAGCCAGAATTGATGATTCTACATCTTGGCGATGCTTATTGCCTAAATTCGTTAGCTCATCCTCCTTCATGCGAAGCTGTTGAGCAAGATTTTCATTCTCGATTTTAAGCGTCGAAAGCGCTTGAACAAGCACGCTAACTTTTTCTGAAATTTCAGAAATACGATTTTGAATTTGGTCAACCATTTCAGACTACTTTAATACAAAGTTAAGATAGTAACTAAATTTTAGCAGTGAAAACACATTTATTTTCAAAAAAGCAGCTATGTTGATTATTTAAGTATTAATTCCAAATTGTTTCAAATAGAGCGGTTTGCATGAAGATAGATTGTCAAAAGTTTGGTTTTGATACCTTTTAAATGCAAGCTCAGTTTGACCAATTGCACTTATTTTTAAAGATGAATCAAAGTTCGCTGCTCGATTTTTCCAGAGGGCTTGAAGCTTTTGAGCACCATCTCCAAAATAGACAAAAGGTTCATCATCTAGAAAGGTGTCTTCTTCAATCACTAAAGCTCGAAGCTCTTGAACTACTGAACCCTCCGAATTGCTGGTTTTTGTATATACTTCCATTCTTCTAGCATCGAGCATTCCACAAACAACACGGTCAGGATATTTCATATGTCCTTGTGCTAAAAAGCTATCTAAAGTTGGAATACAAATTATAGGAATATCTAATCCGAAACATAACCCTTTTGCCGTAGACAAACCTATTCTCAATCCAGTGTATGAACCAGGACCTATAGATACTGAAATTGCATGTAAGTCTGTTTCTTTCAAATTAGCCTCTTTTAAGACTTCCAAAATAAACAAGGTCAGCGATTCTCCATGAATGTATGTATCCGTCTCTTTATCAATCGATGCCAATAAGGAGCCCCCTTCAGATACGGCAACAGAGCAAACCTTTGTAGCAGTCTCAATATGTAAAATGATCGGCCGCATTATTCAGGAATTTCAAACTTAAAACCAACTCCATGCAAATTTGAAATCACGATTCTTGGATCCTCCCCAAAATATTTCCTAAGCTTTGTGATAAAGACGTCAAGGCTTCTACCAACAAAATAGTCATCTTGACCCCAAACACCTTTTAAAATAATTTCGCGAGAAATAACTTGATTTTTATACTTATACAGCAGACGTAATATTTGCGCCTCCTTTTTTGTTAGTGTTTTTTCCTTGCCCGAAATGGTCAAAATCTGATTCTCTTTGTCGTAGCTATATAAACCAATATTATATACTTTTTCATCTTCTGTTTTAGCTACTTTAACTCTTCTAAGAAGTGCCTTTACCCTAAGCTGAAATTCCTGTATGCTAAATGGCTTTGTAAGGTAATCATCCCCCCCAGCCTCAAAACCAGTTATCTTGTCTTCTGTCATCGACTTTGCAGTAAGAAATAGAATAGGAATCTCTGTATTTATTTTTCTAATGTCTTTGGCTAAAGAAAATCCATCAAGCAAAGGAAGCATGACATCTAAAATACATAAATCAAATGCGTCCTCATTAAATTTAACCAATCCTTCAGATCCATCCTCAGCGCAAATCACATCATAGTCTAAGGACTTTAAGTGGTCGGCAATCACAAGACCTAAATTTAAATCATCCTCTACCAATAAAATCTTGATTTTCATAAAAACGAAGGTACAAAAAAAGAGCTCATTTTCAGAGCTCTTCTACTAAATCAACCTAACCTACCGTGCCCTAAATATAAGGCTTAATTCATCTGTTTCAGCACAATACAAATTTGATTTATACACATGTTTTACACAATTCATAACACCACAATACTCTCAAGAACACTATATTTGTTGTATGTTTAAAAAATCTATTCTTATCGTCGATGATGAGGAAGACATAAGAGATCTTCTGTCATACAATCTGCAAAAATCCGGTTTTAACGTTGATGTTGCAAGTAATGGGAAAGAGTGTCTATCAAAACTTAAAAGCAATAAACCCGATCTTATATTACTTGATGTCATGATGCCCGAGATGGACGGTTTAGAGGTGTGTGAGCAGATCAAGTCAGAAAGTACAAATGCAGATATTTTAATTTGTTTTTTAACGGCTCGAGGAGAAGATTACAGTCAAATTGCAGCACTGGAAGCCGGAGGTGATGATTATGTAACAAAACCAATTAAACCTAAAGTTCTATTGAGTCGTATCAATGCAATTCTACGTAGGACAGAGGCTAAAGTGGTTACCCCTGTAAATGGACTCCAAATTGATTATGAAAAATACATCGTTCATAAGAATGGAGAAGAGATTCTTTTACCCAAAAAAGAGTTTGAACTACTTTCCCTATTAATGTCTAAACCAGATCATGTTTTTAGGCGCAATGAGATTCTGAATTCTGTATGGGGAACTGATATTATAGTTGGAGACCGAACTATTGATGTGCATATCAGAAAACTAAGAAGAAAACTTGGTGATGCTTATATATCGACAATTAAGGGTGTGGGTTATAAATATAACTCATAGGAATAGCTTCAAAAAAAAACACTGCCCGAGAGCAGTGTTTTGAGTGATTGAGTTAAAAGTCTTAGTGTAATAAAGACGTAGCTCTTTTTCTTAAAGTTGCATGGGTAGTAATTATTTTTTTGATTTTAGTTTCTTTTGATTATTTATACTTTTCTCTTAGTTTAAATATGCCCCAAAATAAANCAAAGANTGTTGGNNCCTGTGAAAGTAAACCTAAAACTATTAATTTGGNGATGTCCTCTGTCCCAATTTTATTAGAAAGCCTNTAAGTGAAGAATATTACACTAACTGTCGTTAGAGCAAACCAGGCGATTATAAAAAAATTTCTTCTGGTTGAATATTTCATACTTAGAAGGTTTTAAAAATCAATAAAAATAACACTGCCCGAAAGCAGTGTTTTTTTGTGATTGAGTTAAAAGTCTTAGTGTTATGATGACGTACGATTATTTAAAAAAGTTGTACCAGTCGAAAAAAATTCATATTTCTAATTTTTAAAATAACTGACATAAAAAAAACACTGCCCGTGAGCAGTGTTTTAATTGATTTGAGTTATAGTCTTAGTGTTAGTATGACGCATGATTATTAATAAAGGTTGCACCAGTCAAAAAAAAATCATATTTCATAATTTTGAAAATAACAGACATAAAAAAAACACTATCCTAGAATAGTGTTTTTAAGTGATTTGAGTTATAGTCTTAGTGATAGTATGACGTATACTTATTTATAAAAGTTGCACCAGTCAAAAAAAAAGAGTGTAAAAGAGCAGACATAAAAAAACACCGCCCGAGAGCAGTGTTTAGTATCCTTGAATAATAGTATTAGCATAATTTAGACGTCAATAGATTTAGTAAAGTTGCATACCTTTTCAAAGAAAACCAGAATTGGCATAAAACAAAATAATATATAAAAACAAAGGCATTTATTCTAAATAAAAAAGATGAATAAAAAAAAGCACCGCCAAGGCGGTGCTTTCGATAAGAGTAAAATGTTTAAGTTTTCGTAGTCTGTTATAATGACGGCTGTCTATTCAAAAAAGTTGCATTGAGAAGATTTTTTCTCTCAACATAAATAATTTTTAAATCAAGTAAACATACAGGGCAGTAGTCGCACTGAATCTCAATAATCAATTTGTCCAAAAAGACAAAAACACCGCTCGTTTGCGGTGTTTTTGTTGATAAGAGTAAAAATGTTTTAAGTTTCGTTATAACAGACGCGATAGTTTTTATAAAAGTTGCACAAGAAAAATAAATCTTTTCAAACACATATAATTATTAAATTTAGAACATGAAAATTCTATGTTTCATCCTTGTTTTATCAGCTGGCTTCTTTGCCCGAAGTCAAAGGGAATCACCAAAAATTATTATTGGAATTGTTGTCGACCAAATGTGTTATGATTATTTGTATCGATTTGAAAAAAATTATTCAGAAAGTGGCTTTAAAAAACTAATGAATGAAGGAAGTCACTTAAAGAATATGCACTTTAATTATATCCCTACTTACACAGGACCAGGTCATGCCTCAATATTCACAGGGACAACACCAAGAAAGCATGGGATTATTGCAAACAATTGGTTAGAACGCTCATCGAATCAAAATGTAAATTGCGTCGGAGACAAAAGCGTAATAGGAATCGAAAGTAGCCCATTGTATGGTTCATCTTCTCCCCACAGATTAAACACTGCTACCGTCACAGACCAGCTAAAAATGACCTATCCGAAATCAAAAGTCATATCCATTTCTATCAAGGATCGTGGTGCAATTCTTCCGGGCGGTCACGAGAGTGACGGATCATATTGGTTCGATTATGGAAAAGGTACCTTTATCACAAGTTCTTATTACATGTCTAAATTACCTAAATGGCTTCAGGATTTCAACCAAAACAATAACGCAGCCTCATATGCAAGTACTTGGTTTCCATTACTGGAGAAAGACGCATATTCAGCGAATGACGATAGCCCTTATGAGAAAATATTGGCAGGTAAAACAACGGCTACCTTCCCCTATGACATTGCAAGCTTATGCAAAACGAACTCCTCTCTTCAGCCCTTTACCTTGTCCCCATTCGCAAATACCCTGTTAACCGATTTAGCAATTATTGCAATTGAAAAGGAAAATCTAGGTAAAGATGAATATCCTGATATGCTTTGTATAAGCTATTCATCACCTGATATAGCGGGGCATGCTTTTGGCCCGGATTCAAAAGAAATAGAAGATATCTATATTCGACTTGATCTTGAGCTTGCCCGATTTTTAAAATCCCTTGAACGTTCGTTCGGGAAAACGGGATTTGTTCTATTTCTCACTGCAGATCATGGGGTTGTTTCTGTACCCCAAAAGCTAGTCGATGATGGAGAACAAGGCGGTTATGTTTTCGTGGATCAAATTATAAATAGACTAAGAGATTCATGCGAAAGTCGATTTGGAGTAGATTTTATTTTAGGACAGACTAATTTGAATATTTATTTAGATCATGACCTATTAAAGCGAAAGAAAGATTCAGTGAACATAAATGACGTTTTAGCGCTATTCGAAAAAGAGCTTTTGAATATAGAAGGTATTGAACAAACAGCGAGAGGAACAGAATTATTCAAAGGCCTTGAAAGCAATGACCACCTGCTTCAAATGCTTCGAGAAGGATTCGATCCAAAACGGAGCGGCGACCTATTGCTTATTTTAAAATCTGGGTATTTACCTAAATCAAGTCTTTCCTTGAATCCTCATCAAGGGACCTCGCATGGTTCAGGATACGATTACGATACTCATGTGCCCTGCTTATGGTATGGATCGAGAATAAAAAATACAGAAATACATCAGCGACTAAACATTATAGATATCGGCCCCACGCTATTAGGCCTAATTGATCTTCCAAAAACAGAATCCATGACAGGAAAATCGATCAGTGCAATACTCAAACCTTAATTTCGGCAAGATGGATAATAAAAAATTATTTATGAACCACTTGGGACAGACTACTGTTCACCCACTGCTTCTTGAAATTGATTATGCAGACGGGATCTACATATTTGACAAAAATGGGAAACGCTATATGGATATGATTTCTGGCATAGCTGTGAGCAGCCTAGGACATGGCCATCCAAAGATTAAGCAAGCACTCCAGAAGCAAATAGAAAAACACCTTCATGTAATGGTGTACGGGGAGTTTATTCAAGAAGCTCAACTCGAACTTTCAGAAAACTTAAGAACTCTTTTACCCAATAAACTCAATGGACTATACATTGTAAATTCTGGAACAGAGGCCAATGAGGCTGCTATTAAGCTTTGCAAGGCTTTTACGGGAAGAAAAGAAATTGTATCCTTTACAGGAGCTTACCATGGAAGTACAAATGGCTCTTTGAGTATTTCGAGTAATGAAAAAAGAAAGAAAAGCTTCAGACCATTGCTTCCGAACATTGAATTTATCGAACTTAATAAGTTAGATAGTCTTAAAACAATAACAAATAAAACTGCAGGAGTATTTCTTGAAACCATACAAGGTGATGCGGGCGTGCAGATTCCTAGTTTAGAATTTATGAGAGCCCTCAGACAAAGATGTACTGAAACAGGTAGTCTTTTAATTCTCGATGAAATCCAATGCGGATTAGGTCGAACTGGCAAAAACTTTGCCTTCGAACATTATGGAATTGTACCTGACATTCTTACACTGGGAAAAGCACTTGGCGGAGGACTCCCAATCGGTGCATTAGTNGCTCCACAAGAAACATTAGCTACATTTAGCAATAACCCAGAGCTAGGTCATATCACGACCTTCGGCGGGCATCCTTTGAATGCATCATCGGCAGCTGCGTTCTGTTCTATATTGGCTGATGAAATTAACCTATCAGAAGTTGAACGACTTGGAGAAATATTAGAGACAACAATCAATAAACATCCGGCAATTATTGCCTCAAGAAGAAAAGGAATGCTTTTTGCNTTTGATATGGAAAGCAGTGAGCAGGTNGCAAAAGTTGTTGAAGGTTGTCTTGAGAATGGATTGATTTTATTTTGGTTCCTTTCCAACCCCAATAGCTTTAGAGTTTCTCCCCCCCTGAACATTACCGAGAATCAGATTGTTTCTGCAGGNAGAATAATCTACAACGCAATTGAAGAAAGTATTTAAATATATTCAAGGCTCAAACCTAGGTATTCTTTATTTTTACACTTGAAAAAATTACATGAAGGTAACGGACTACATAAAAAACGCGACTCAAACTTTATTTTCATTTGAAATACTTCCGCCTTTAAAAGGTAAAAGTATTCAATCAATTTATGATGGTATTGACCCTTTAATGGAGTTTAATCCAAAGTTTGTGAATGTAACTTATCATAGAGAGGAATACGTATACAAAGAAAAAGACAACGGCTTACTAGAAAAGGTTTCTATTCGAAAAAGACCNGGCACTGTTGGTATTTGCGCCGCCATCATGAACAAATATAAAGTAGATGCGGTTCCTCATCTAATATGCGGAGGCTTTAGCAAAGAAGAAACTGAAAATGCATTAATTGACCTTCAATTTCTNGGTATAGACAATGTTTTNGCGTTGAGAGGTGANCCCATTAAAACAGAAAANACATTCAAAGCACATCCAAAAGGGCATCATTATGCTTCTGATTTGATTCATCAGGTGAATGATATGAACCATGGGAAATATTGTATTGATGATATAAAAATGGCGCCAACCGATTTTTGTATAGGTGCCGCAGGTTACCCCGAAAANCATTTTGAAGCAATGAATCTGAAAACAGATTTAATTCACCTAAAAGAGAAGGTAGATGCNGGAGCAACCTACATTGTTACGCAAATGTTTTTTGANAATAAAAAATATTTCGACTTTGTAAAAGCCTGTAGNGACTTCGGNATTAATGTNCCGATTATACCNGGAATGAAGCCTATAAAAACCTTAAACCATATTACATTTTTGCCAAAGTTCTTTCACATAGATTACCCTGAAGCATTGTCAAATGAATTATTGAAATGTAAGACGAATGCAGACGTTGAAAAGGTGGGGATTGAATGGGGTATTGAGCAATCCAAAGAACTTATGAAGGAGGGTGTTCCGTGCATTCATTATTATACCATGTCAAATTCAGATGCTGTGAAAGCGATCGCAAACCAGATATTTTAAATGAAAAACTATACACTTATATTTCTATTGGTNTCCATCCTTAGCACATTGCATGTCCAAGGCCAAGCAANTTCNAAAACACTGGTAATTGGTCAATTTGACAAACCNGATGAGCGCTATGCGATTGAAGTAGCCATAACAGATTTATTTACAAAAAATGGTGTGCCATCCGTACCGTCTCTGAATGTAATCAAACAAGGAGCGGATCCTTCAATATTGGCTCTTGATAGTATCCAAAGTAAGCTAAAGCAGGCGGGGATCGATAAAATTGCAATCGTAAATGTTCGCGGATATGACCGAAGATTTAAGATTAGTGATAAAGAAACTAGCCTGAAAGAGACCTTAGGAAGAACTAGTATATATCACATCTACAGAGAAGAAGCTACCTCTGTAAGTTTCGAATTTACGTTTTATAAAGAAAATAAAATGGTGTTTAGAGATATTTTAAAGTGTGGAAATATATCAGACAGAGACTCCGTGATTAAAAGAATCAGAAAAAAACTACCCAAAAGAATGGCCAAAAAGTGGTCGCCAAATTAAAAGTTTCCTGAACGGAACTTCTTATCAAAATTCATTTCGCTTGGGTCTCCGTAAGCCCCACATTTAGGAACACGCTCGAACAGCTTCACAAATTTAAGCTTGAATAGAACAGGCCAATATTGAGAAGAAAACCAGTTCCACTTTGCATTCAAACCATTCCACTCATGAATTCCAATTAAAGGAATTTCCAATGTAGGAATCATCATCCAGGCACGGTTAAACCTTATGCCCAAGCCCAAGCTATAATGAAACTGAAGATTGTATGGCGCTTGGAATATGTGAGGCTGCGCATAGGCAGCAAAACCATCATTATAAATTGTATCACCTGAACTAGGTCGATATTCAAAGTTGAGTCCAAATGCATTATCGATAAAATGCTTTCTAGCTTTGTCAATTTTTTTCTTTCCGAAATAAATTAAAG
>NYTQ01000054.1 GCA_002683585.1 Cryomorphaceae bacterium | reverse complement strand
TGAATTGATTTTAGAGGATAGGTTAATGAAACGTCAAAGTTGGATGAAATACGAGCGTGTTAAGAGAAATGGGATACTGAATATTTTTACAAGCGATATGGAGTTATTGAAAGCATTAGAATCTATAAAGTCTGACAAGGGAAAGTCGAAGAATTTTGGATTTGCTATTTTTGATGAGGGAGAGATGTTTCAAATAATGTCACTCAAAAGATAATATGGTATTTCTAATCGTAATATTTATTGGCTATATCTTAGGTTCAATTCCTTCAGCAGTTTGGGTTGGTAAGTTGTTTCATGGCATAGATATTCGAGAGCACGGCAGTAAAAATGCTGGCGCAACGAATACTTTCAGGGTGTTTGGTAATAAATCGGGTACAATTGTCTTGGCTATGGATATACTTAAAGGTTATGCCGCGGCTTCTGTTCCATTGCTTCTGTCTCACTTGTACATTGGTATTAAAGATGAGGTTTTGATATTACAGCTTACGGCATCTTTTTGTGCAATAATAGGTCATGTATTCCCAGTTTTAGCTAAATTCAAGGGAGGTAAGGGAGTAGCAAGTACACTTGGTATTATTATTGCAATTAATCCAGAAACTGCTTTTATATGTTTGGGCTGTTTTATCGTGGTTTTTGCAGTTTGGAAATATGTCTCTTTAGGCGCAATTGTAGCATCAGTTTTGTTCCCTTTTGTGAGCTATTTTTTCATGTTAGAGGATGCCAGAATAATGATCATATTTTCTATTGTGATATCCCTCATCGTTTTGTTTTCTCATCGTAAAAATATGCAAAGACTATTGCGAGGTGAGGAAAATAAAATGAACTTTTTAAGGCGTAAAGCGTAAACTCTACGAGTTTAAAATTGATTAAAAGGTGGTCCGTATTCGAATGACATATCGATTCATTCTTGTTTTCTGTTTCATATGGGCAGGAACAAGTTTCTTTGTGGCTCAATCTGAGAATCAGCTTGTCAAATCCTCAAGCTCTTTTTTCGAGAAGAAACAGTATGCACTTGCGATTGATGGATACCAACAATTATTATCAAATGATTTAAAGAATGTTGAATATAATTATTGCTATGGAGTATGTTTATTCTACACTGAAAACCCAAAATCATCAGAAACACACTTTAATTACCTTCTAGAGCAATCCCAATGTCCTATTGAGGTTTATTACTTTAAAGGTAGGCTTTATCATCTGAATTATGAGTTTGATAGGGCCATTGAAATGTATGCAAATTATATTCGCCTTAAAACTAAGAAAAGCGAGGATTTTGGTGCCTCTGAGGAGATTAAGCGGTGCCAAAATGCAAAAGAACTTTTGAAGAGTCCTCGTGCTATACAAGTTGTAAGACAGGACCAAAGAACTACAGAGGACTATTTTTCGGCATATTTATTCGACTCTATAAACTATAAACTGTATTCCCAGGATGATTTTGGAAAAAAGTACAATACGAAAAAGGGTTTCATACCAAAATATGTCTTTAAAAGAGGCATGAAGTATCGCTTTTTTTCTAGCTATTCTAATGAAATTCAATTTGGCAAGGATATTTTTTACCAAAAAAAGAACCAGAATAATAACTGGGATCCCCCTCAGAGACTCTCCTCGGATATCAATACATTGATGGATGAAGATTTCCCATTTTATGATGAGCACTCAGGATATCTTTATTTTAGCTCATCTGGTCACAATTCAATGGGTGGTTATGACTTATTTCGATCAAAATTTTCNCGCGAAACATTAAAATCNGAAAAAGTAGAAAATCTNAATTTCCCNTATTCGTCAACNGCTAATGANTTTTTATTCGTGCCAAACTTNCCAAGNGAAAACGTTATTTTTTCNACNGATCGAAATCAAGATATTGGCGGTCTTGCAGTTGTGGAGGCTAGGTTNAATGCACCTGTCTTATCATCTCTTGTTGCAAGTCTTTATTTTAAGGACAANATAGANCCTCAAAATGTCGCAGCAGAATTCTANATCACAAATGAANTGTCNAAGGAAAANTTTGGCCCTTTCAATACGAATACTGTTGGTGCACTTTATTTTATCGTTCCTGCCCCGGGGGCATATCTTATCGAGGCATTAGTCGATGGATCTGAACGGCTTTTTNTAGATACAATTGATATTCCGCCCCATGTCGAAGGTTTTGAATTTGAGGTGAGNGCAAATTATGAAATGCGAGATTCTCGTGAATCTATGTCATATAGTCAAAACCTTATTCAGATTTCCGATATGGTTGTGGATATAGAAAGTATTGAGCTTCACGAATTTGAAAAGTTAACGGTAAATACGAAAACCATTGACGCCACTATGGATATGGCAATTGCCATGGAGTCAAAGCCTATGGGAGATGACGAAATTGAAGCTAAAATGGATAATTTTATCGACCTCGAAGTAGAGCTAGAAGATCAAATACGTCAAAAAATAAAGCTAATAGAAAACATAAATGAGCTTTATTCTAAAAATGACGAGGTGGACGAAAGAATTGATTACATCATTAATCAAAATATCACGAATACAGTAAAAGAGGTTGATTCATTGAATCCAATCCTTTATGATTTACTCATTGATCGAAAAATCGTCGTTTCAACGCTTTTAGACCAAAAAGAATATAATGAAAGCATGCGTGATTTGAATACACTTCAGGAATTGTATTCAGAGGTCACAGCGTTTAATTTACAGGCCGAGGAAATGCTCGAATCCGGAAATAAAGATTCATTGAGTCGAATGCTACGTTCTACTTCCATACGACCTGAAAGTTTCNGAAATGAGCGTTCTCTTTCCGCAAAGGTGCGCAAAGAGCTCCTACAAATGGAATCAGAGCAANTNGNAATTCAGGCACGAATCGATAANAAGGAATCNGAANGAAAGNTTTTTAGTCGTCAAAAGNTTGAATTGGCATCAAAGCTNNAGCTAGCCTCTAATGTTGAGGCATGGGGTGCGCTGTCAGATTCTATACATCTTATGGAAGAGGAGATATCGATTGTTGATAAAGATATACGTGTTTTAAAAGAAGCAAATGAAATCCTTGAAGGACAATTGATATATGCCAGAGAGGGTTTGCTCAATATTACATTGATCGATGCTGACGGGAATGATCTAGAAAATGACCTAGAGGAGCTAGATAATAAAATTGACGTTGATAAATATGCTTCAACTGAGCTTTATGCAAGAGATAAATCGGAGGCAAGTCAATCGCTAAAAATCCTCAAAATAAATCAGAATGAAGAAAGAAGTAGGGTTAGAAGTTCGTCTCTGAATAAGGACATGCAAGACACCGTTATGCTTGCTAGCGAGTATGCGTACATCAAAGCATTGAATCAATTTGGAGACCAAGAAGATTTGGTTGCGGAAAATCGAGTAAATATGCTCATACAGGATTCAGAATTGATCATTAATTCCCTTTCAAATAAGGTTCAAGAAAAGGAGCTACAAGTCGTTTCAAATAAAGCAGCCTTAATTGAAGAACCGCCTAATATCAGTAATGAAGCTTCACCTGAGCAAATTGAGCTTGCTGTTAATTCGCCTGTTAAAGATCAAAAAGCATNAAATAAAGCAGTTAATAAAATTAATGGCGGTGAATCCAAAGATGATGATTCGAATACCAAGGCGCCCCTTAAAAATGCAACAACTGATTCAATCAAAGCTCAGGATAATCTTTCTAATTCTGTCAGCTCGGAGATAAAAGATGCGTCAACCAATGCTTTGAATAATACCATAGCTAGCAAATCTGAAAAGGCAGCTAAAGAAACGACGGATGTTGAAATAGTCCAGANTNTAAATNCAGATGAGANCAAAACGATTTCGAAACCATCCAATAATNTAATANAANCCTCTCAGAATGATTCAAATATAAAAATTACTGAGGAGGCGCTTNCNGATAATAATANTTCGACTCAAGCTGAATCTGTCAACAAAAANGATGAGGCAANAAGCACTNAAGCATCAGANCCNNCATCGTCAAAGAAACCNGGTGNCNATCNAGAAATNGAAAGCGCCAAAGATTCCGAGNGTATCGCAAAAGAGGAGATAGCNGAAAATANAACGAATAGTAATGATGNNCCGCTTNTTTCTTCCGTAAATNCNAAGGAGGAGANACNTAATACAAATGAATCANCTNNAAAAGTTCCTTCAAGTCCTGACAATGGAGAAGTATTGGCAAAAGTTTCCNCTGANGTTGATNNGGTAGANGCTAGATCCAATANTAGTCCTGACGAAACTGTTCGTGTTTCTAATGTTAAACCAGGTGAATTAGCAGAACGAATTGAAGAATCAGTCATNCCAAATGAACGCGGTCAAGATGCCGCGATTAATTCATCCGATACAGCATTAATAGCTGTTTCAAAGAAAGTTTTTTCGGAAGAAGTTTTTGCAAGTGAAAGTCCGCCTAACTCCTTAAATAATTCGACGGTTCAATCAGATGAGGTAGTACCATCAAATGATAGGGAAACTATACAAATTCAGGAAGAAGTCGAATCGATAAATAAAATTAAAGATGAGACGATTACCGATGTAGCCCAGAATAATAATGCTTCTGTTGAAGCAGGTAGAAAGAAGCAGTCTAATCAAAATGCTTCCGTTCAGGTTGAAAAAGACGGTAATTCCACAATAGTCAATACTGAATATGCTGAACGCAATGAAAATGATAAACTGAAGAACGAGGAATATACTTCGCAAGAAGAAGATATTGTGAATAACGAAATNGATCTAAGGCGAGAAACACCCGTAGCTAGTCAGCAAGAAATTATTCCCGCACAGCAAGAGGAGGGGATCCAGCAGGAGGTGGATTCAAGTCGCGAAACACCAAAAACGAATCAGCAAGAAAGATCATCTACAAAAGCAGTATCGACCGAACAAGTATCACCCGAAGAAGTAACATCTGCTCAAATTGCCAATACAGAGATTNTGGAAGACCAGAACAATGAATCTCAGTCCANTACTACTGAAATTAATCGGACGACAAAAGAGCAGATTAGTCCAAAAACAGAGGTAATATCTCAAAGCAATGACATAATGGCCNCGAACGNNATTTCTGCCGATGACGAAAAGAAGGAAAATAGCTTTAGTGAAAATTTAGATCCCTCGCGTTTACCAAACGAGAATGAAAATGCTAATGAATCAAAACCGGGAAGTGAATCTTTTAATGCGCGTGTTGAAAACGTTCGATTTGATAATAACGAAGGACAAGATCCTGAATTTGGTGAATCCGTAAAACTATTAACTGCATTAGTGTTTGACGCTGAGCTTGAAATCAATGAGGCTAATTCAGTTCCAGAACCAAAACGTAAAAAGGAAAAGATTTTGGCGCAAAACAGAAGGGAAGAGCAGCAAAGCCGATTGGCTTATTTCCAAAAGGAACTGAGTTTAGAGCTTACAAACCAAAATATTGAAAGTAAATACTTGAGATTGAAATCAATGCTTCCTGGTGTGCAGTTCGAAACTATTGATAATTTAAATGCACAGCTTTTAGAAATTGAAATTAAAGAACAAGATTTACTGAAGAGGTTGGCGCTTACCACCGCTNAAAATGAAATCAATATGCTTAACAAGTTGATTGAAGCCAATAGGTCNAGGAAATTGATGATTGAGGAAGAGCTACTAGAAATGCAATCTTTTGAAAGAAACGAATTGATTGTTGCAACAAGAGCTGTAAATGACCAAGAGATTGAATCTATTCTAGTCTCAGAACGCTATTTGAGCTACGTTGAGAAGCGTCAAAAGCTTCAGGAGGCAAATGACTTGCTGAATCAACTGAAGGTAAATAACCGAGCCGCAATGATGGCCCTTGATGCATCTTTAAGGCTAAGTGCCAATGCTAAGTCCTTAACTGAGGAGCAAAAAACGATGGTGAAGGATATCCGTGAGCTTCAACAAGCTATTCTTTATCTAGAGGAGGAGGTTAAGCTCAGAAGCTCAATCCTTAAACTTGAAATTGCTTCGGCTGAGTATGAATACTTGTATCAGAATGAGGTGAATCCATCAATAAGNTCTGCAGAATCAATCAAACTCCCTAAACTAAGTGATCTTTCAGAAATCCGAACCTTTAGTATATCGAATAGCGATAATAAAAACGTTGTTACCGATGATAAGTTTAATTCAACGAATCCTGTAGGATCTGATTTGGGATCAGTCAATTCTTTGGAGCGCGCTAAAGAAACTTCTGAAAATCAAGCGAATGTGTCTATTGATCCTCCCGATACTGATTCTAAGTCTATTTCTTTAGAAAACATACCAAGTGAATCTGAATTGAATCAAGCATTGATTGAAATCAAAGATCCACTAGCTGTTATTGAGTCACAAAATTATAAATCTTATGTGCAGNACCGTATCTTGGCGAATAGACTCGCGCAAGATTATAAGAATGTCGNGAATATAGCTTCAAACTCGATCGCAACAAATAATATTGTCCCGGAAATAGGAGCTGAGGTAGCATTAAAGAATGCCATTGATTCTGAAATTACTAAGAGTTCTGAGAATAATGAAAACGGAAGTTTAACAAAGAGCGACCTTGAAAAGACATTCGATTATGTTAGTGCGCGTAAGCTATCTTTAATTCGCTCTAAGTTAAATAGGGCATTGACAAGCATAGCGTCGTATGATTCATCTATTGTTTATGAGGCACTAATGCGAAATGAATTCACTGNAATTGGTCCAGAGCGCACAGCAAGTTTTCAACAAAGCCTTAAAAGCTTAGATTTGGTAGATTATAGCGATAATACACTAATTCAATCTGATTTCACTGTACTTAATCAGGAAGTTGTTTCGAAAAANAGCGATGTATTTGAAATAGGTAATGCAAATCCATCAGGATTAAACTTTAGGGTTCAGGTTGGTGCTTTTAGAAGGCCAGTGAGACAGGATGTATATAGNGAGTTTACACCAGTTTCTGGTCAAACGCTTGATAATGGCCTTATTGTATATATGGCTGGTTATTTTAACAATAGTGCATCTGCTGTATCAGCACAAAAGCAAATCCGATCCTTCGGTTATAGTGATGCCTTTATTGTTGCCTATTGTAATGACGAGCGCTTAGCATTTTGGAAGGGCAAAGAATATGAGAGAAATGGGACCTGCATTGCAAATGGGAACAATAGCTTTATTGCGCTTAATAATTCTACAAATTCTTCAGAAGAAAGTAAGAAAAGAGAAAGCAATNCGGCATTTCCTGAAGTATCAAGTAGTGCATCGTCTCCTNNACTATCTAATGCATCNACAANCCTAGATAGNAAATCTTCTNAAACCTCATCTGANTCTACAGTTTCCGATANAAAATTATTGGCACAAGGAAATAATCGCAATGGAACTAATAATAAAATNAACAGTAATATTCAGGANCTTCAGGCGGGNAGAAGTGTAGGAGGAATCAATGTTGAGGGNTTATTTTATTCCGTTCAAGTTGGTGCATTCAANCGAAAAATTCGGGGAAGTGAATTATCAAAAATACGAGAATTAGACTTTTATGAATCAAATGGTCTATACCGTTATTCATCAGGTAAGTTTTTGAGTATTGATGAGGCGAGATTGAGAAGGACTGAAGTAGTCAATAATGGTATTTCTGATGCGTTTTTAGTTGTTTTCTATAATGGGAAAAGGATTACGATGCAGGAGGCAAGAGATTTATTCAATAGGCAAGGTTCCTCAGTATTATATCGCAAAGAGCAGGAAGTCAATCGGAATTCAACACCGAATATGAGTAGCTCAAGCAGTGAGCNCATNATTAAAAANAATCANANNTNNTCAACGTGCTCCAGCAGAAGAGTTGTCCAAATTAATTGAATCAAAACAAGCTTCAATAAAACCAGCTCAAAAGCACACGGTTAAAATCATTGATAAACAAAAAGCACCCCGTGAGAAAATGATTGTTTATAGCTTAGAAACTGATTCACTGGATAAAAATTCAATTGAACGTCTGAATAGAGTAGGTGTATTCCATTTCAACAAGGATAGCTCGAAGATAAAATCTCAAGCGTTTAAAACAAGTTTGGTGAATTCTATGTTGTCGTTCTATACCAATGGTATGAAGGAAGAAGAATTTAATTCAGCTCAATTCATTATTCATACCATAAAAATAAATCCGATTATGGATGGTGCATTTGGGAATTGGTTATTGAGAAGTAAAAGAACAAAAGGCTTTACGCGATTAAATAAAGATATTTATTTGAGCTTCTACCTGTCCTCGGAAAGGGAGAAAGACCTCCTAAAGAAAGAATTGAAGGAATTACGAAATGATTAGTATGAGTGAAAGAACTGAAATACAGGAAAAGCGCAAGACACTAGAAAAGACAGTATCACAACATTGTTTAGTTTTATACAACGATGATGTAAATACTTTTGATCATGTGATCAATTGTTTAATTCGGATATGCAGCCATGAGCTGATTCAAGCTGAACAATGTGCCTGGCTTGTTCATCAGAAGGGCAGGTGCAAGGTGAAAAATGGTTCTGTTAAAGCCCTTAGGGCAATGTGTGAGGCATTGTTAAAAAACGGCCTTACTGCTCAAATTGAATAATGTTGAACCTTGTTATTTATTGAGTAGCTCGTGAAAGGTTTTGTCAATTGTTTCGTAAACACCATTTGGTATAGGTCCTAGGGCAGGTATACTCTCAATATTTAGCTCTTTATCGATCAGAATATAATAAGGAAAGGTACCTACATTCAATGTTTTCCAAATTGGATGATAATAGCTGAGGCCATAAATGGGCCATACTATCTCTTTGGTTACTCTTTGCTTGAAGGCTTCATTGGTCGATTTAGCTTCCAAATAAATTGTTACGAAGTCTACATGGTTTTTATACTTATCATAAAGCGCTTTCAATGCAGCGGTCTCAGCGAGACTCTTAGGGTTTGAAGGATCAAAAAAATGGATATATTGGTATTTATTTGACTTTCCGAGTATGTTTTGGCCTTGCAAATAAATAGTGGGTAAGGGATCTCCTTTAGCGAGAGAATAAAACTGCTTTTGAATATTCTTAGCGATTGTTTTATTTTGATCATAGCTAGAATTTAATTCAATGAATCTGGCTACTTTAATTAGATTATTTTGAGGTATGTTGCCTTTTGGATATTCTGATTTGACCATTTCTAAAGCAATCATTTCAGCAATTTGTATATTCGAAACAATACTATCTGCTAATAAACCTCGAACTAAAATCTCTCCATTACCTTCATTTAAACCCATTAGAACTCCTTGCTTTGATCTTTCATTTAGCTTTAAGAAGACTCCAGAGTAAAAGTCCTGAAAATAATCAATGTAGGATGGGAGATTGTAAAGCACCTCTTGGTCCCGTATGTAAAAGTCGAATTTTTCAAGTTCGTTTGGTCCACCGAAATAATTAATGTTATCAATGGTTTTTCCTAAAACATATTTAATATGATTTTTGAAATATTCTGATTTCTCGTCTTTATATGCCGATATGACCTCCATTTTGAACTTTAATACACCGTCTATGAACTTTGACGGCTCAACATCCTTGAGCAGATACAAATCAGCGAATTCGTCATCTAGCCAAGCTTCGAAACCAAGAATTTTATAATTGATGTCCATGGAATCTAATTCTAAGAACAGAAGTTCCATTTCTCTTCCTGAAAAGTAAGGAATGACTTCAACAGATTCTTCGGGAAAAACAATCTTATANNCGCCATTAGGTTCAAGGTAAAGTTCTGAGTAAGAATTATTTAATCGTATCACATATCGTTTGACTTCTTGATTTTCCACCTCAAAGTAAAATCGATTTTTTTCAGTGATTTTGAATTTCTGAACATAACGCTCCGATTTAGTAAAGAATTCTTCAATTTCGTATAGATAAATCCACTCCCCAGTACTATTTTGGGTTGTCCCAAATATTTGGGTTGCAGATAAACTCCAGAGAGGAATTAAAAGAAGAACAGAAATAAGAATTTTCATACTATATATTTAGCTATGGTTTACAAGAATCAAACCAGTTTGTCGGCAGCAGAAACAAATGCATCAATCGAGCCATTTGACTTATATATTTCTCTAACAATAGATGCATTTATAGCGCCTACCTCATCTCGTGACATGAAAAATACAGTTTCAATCTTTTCCATCATGAAATTCATTTCTGCAATTGCTTTTTCGTATTCAAAATCAATGGAATTTCTAAGTCCTCGTACGATATGGCTTCCACCGACTTTTGAGCAGAAATCAGTTGTTAAACCTTCATAGGTCATTACTGTTACTCGGTCATTATTCTTATAGATTTCTTGAATATGTGCAATTCTCTTTTCCAAGTCAAATAAATATTGCTTGCTAGTATTTACGCCAATCCCAATGATTACNTCATCAAACACATCGAGTGATTTCTGAATTACATATTCATGTCCTTTCGTAAAAGGATCAAAAGAACCAGGAAAAATCGCTTTTTTAATCTTCATCTATATCAAAGTTAAAAAAACTAAAATAGACATGGCCAAATGCCTTTACCTTTTGAAAACCNTTCGTTTGCTCGAAGGAAGTTTGTTTTCCATGTTCGATAATTAGGTTTCCTCCATTATTCAGAAGATTTTTCTCTTCAATAAGCTCGATAAGATCAGCGTAATGTTGAAAGTCATAAGGTGGGTCTGCGAAAATACAATCAAACGTTCCAATATCCTTTTGTATAAATTTTAAAGCATCTATTTGGACTACTCTGTGTATTTCCTCTAGCTGATATGCTTTGCTATTTGCTCTGATGTACTTACAAGATTGGTGACTTAAATCTACACTTGTNAGCTTTTGAACTCCTCTTGATATAAACTCAAAGGAAATACTTCCTAAACCTGCAAATAGATCTAAAACAGCTAATTCTTCAATATTGGTCGTGTTTTCTAAAATATTAAATAGACCTTCTTTAGCAAAGTCCGTTGTGGGTCGGGAGGTAAAGGCTTTCATTTTCTTGAAACGCATGCCTTTCAATGAGCCTCTTATTATTCTCACGATAAAAATTGAATTAATGCCTTATCGGTATGGGTAGTGAGGAGTATTTCACTTAAGCTCTTGATCTTCTTAAAAAGTGTTTTGGCCTCTTTTGTCTGCGTTTCTGTTCCGTAAAGAATAATATTTTTCGCTTTCTTAGGTAGCTTATCTAGATGTGCGATTAAAAAATATATAACGTCTGTGACCGTTGTATATTCAATGCAATTAAATGAAAAAAGTTTTTGGTTTTGAAGCTTGATTAAATCAAAAGTATTGTCTTTCAAAACAATGTGGACATCATTTTTTTCTTTTTGATTGCTCAGTATTTTGTCGAGATATTTTTTTGAGCTGTTCACCATTGGTGTTTGCGGCATATGTTCTGAGCAGAAATCAATGAACCAATTGAATCGTGTGCTAATGAAATGTGCATTGATCGCATCTATTTTCTCATCATAAATGGATTTATTTTCACCTATTTCAGGATAATTTAAGGTAAAGTAGGCCTCTTTTTTTTCTGGGTTNTAAATTTCATTNGGAATTAAGATACCTTCATTAGCGTTNAATAGAATTTCCTCTATATCAATCCCTTTTTGAATGACATGCTCTTGAATTAAATGTTTGATTCTGTCTTCAGTGAATTTACTGTAAACACCAATTTTAAATGGCTTAAAGAGGTCTAGACCAGAACTTTTGTCTTTAACGATGATTTCTTTCTCATTGAAAAAAAGTATAGCGGTAACCATTCTTTATTGACCTGCCCAAGAACCTGAAAGGTCGCTATTGTCCAATTTTCCAAAGAAC
>NYTQ01000053.1 GCA_002683585.1 Cryomorphaceae bacterium | reverse complement strand
CAAATGAAATGAAGAGGTGATCGATGCTCCTGAAAACTGTGTTTGTAGCCAAGCGATTAAAGTATATACGCTTGTAAAAATTAAAACCGGAAGCAATACCAAGCTTAAGGCCCGTTTAGAATTCACAAAACGTTGCAGGCGTTCAGAGAGTTTTCCTTTGACAAGCTTTTCACGGCTTTTGTTGAAAAGGTATATGAGGAAAAATAAAATTAAAATGCCAATCAAATCATAAATCAGCTGCAAGTTTTGGGGTGCTGTGAACCATGAGGCCATCAGATCAATATGTGGTATCTCTCCAAAAATTCGCCTGATGACAATCAAAGAAATAATTTCAAATTGCTTCGACACTGCGGTTGTAAATGATCGTGGCAGGAAATGAATGAGCAGATAAATCTCATAAATTAAGATAATAGAAAATGGCGTGTATATTGCGGATATGGGATCTGCGAGCAGAATATTGTCCATTCTAGAATGGAAAATATCATAGTTCTTTAAAAGAATTAGTAAAAGGTGAATTATAAACCCAGCAACGGAAACGTTGATCGTAATACGCTCAATCGTTTTTCTATTGCTCTCAGAAAAAACGCGAAAAAAAACTTTTTCAACCCACGGCTGCCATCCTTTTCGTTCCATGGCTTTTAAACAATCTACAACAATAAATGTTGTGATTGAGATATGTTTCCCCGAGATTCCGGACTTATGGCTACTTTAAATATCTAAAATCTTGGCCTGCTTTTATTGATTTAACAGTTTCTAAAATCATACGGATACTATTTTCCACATCATCTTTGTGTACCATTTCAACAGTTGTATGCATATACCTAAGTGGCAAAGATATGAGCGCACTTGTAACACCGTCATTTGAATAGGCAAATGCATCTGTATCCGTTCCTGTTGAACGAGAAACAACAGCTCTTTGAAAAGGTATTTTATTTTTCTCTGCTGTTTTAAATATTTGCTTCAAGAAGTTGTTTTGTACCGCTGGACCATATGTTAGGACAGGACCCTCGCCTGATTTCAAATCCCCGTTTTCAATTTTACTTACCATGGGAGTATTCGTATCATGACAAACATCAGTAACTAAAGCTACGTCGGGTTTTATCCGCTCTGCAATCATTTGAGCTCCGCGTAATCCGATTTCTTCTTGCACTGAATTAACTACATACAAGGTAAAAGGTAATTTGGTCTTCGATTCTTTCAATAAACGCGCTACCTCTGCAATCATAAAACCACCCATTCTATTGTCTAATGCGCGGCCAACATATTTATTCTTATTCAAAATCATAAATTCATCTTCGAAGGTTGCAACACATCCAACATGAACACCCAAAGCCTCGACTTCCTCTTTTGTTGTACATCCACAATCTAAAAAGATGTTCTTCATACTCGGCGTCTCCTCTTTACCCTTTCGCATATGTATCGCTGGCCATCCAAAAACAGCCTTTACAGGACCCTTTTCGGTATGAATATTTACCCGCTTCGATGGCGCAATCATATGATCAGAACCTCCATTACGCATCAAATAGATAAAACCATCCTTTGTTATGTAATGCACGAACCAAGATATTTCATCTGCATGTGCTTCAATGACCACTTTGTATTTCTTTCCAGGATTTATGATTCCCGCAACACTTCCATAATTATCCGCAATATACTCATCAACATATGGTTTCATATAGTCCAGCCAAAGCTTTTGGCCTTCAGATTCGAATCCAGTAGGACTAGGATTATTTAAATATTTCTCGAGAAAATTTTCTGATTTCTTTGTTATTATCTTTTTCATTCTACCTCATTAAAGTTACATTTCCTTTCACAATTGATGTCAATCCACCGACACAAGTAACGTCTAAATAAAAATCATAGACATCAGGTTGTAGCACCTGATTTCTAAACATTCCATCCCAACCAACAGAAACATCATTGGATTCAAATACCATTTCTCCCCAACGATTGAAAATTCTAAATATTACTTTTTCAATATATAATCCGCGAACATACAAAACATCATTATAATTATCACCATTTGGCGAGAAAGCGTTTGGAACAAATACATAAGGATCCTCGCATATGATCTCATATACTTTTATTTCTACAGTATCATCACGTGTACATATTCCGTCTGAAACCGATAAGGTATAAACAATATCCTCATTTATAACAGCATCTGTTTGTTGATTTGTCGGTGCACTTAATCCGTCTTCGGGGCTCCATTGATATGAGGGTAAACCAGAGGGCGAACCAAATAGTGTGACAGTCGCCCCTTCAGGCACAGCGTATTCTGAGGCACTAGCAATCACCAAAGTAGAATCAATATCCGTTACATTTATGAAAATAGAATCTTCCGCAACACAGTTTTCCGGGGAGGTGGCAGTCACATAAACATACTGAGATACCAAAGGTTGTACCTGAATAACTTCTTGATTCTCCGACGTAATAATAGAATCAGGTTCCCAAATGTAGGTAAAACCAATTGCCGGCGTTAAATTATCTACTTCAACCGCTGAAAAATCATAAAGACAAATCGAATCCTCAGCAAAAAGTGCAATTTCTGGATTGATGAATTCTACAAAAACACTGTCAATAAGTGTACACTCAGCATTGCCGAGCTGAACATAATAAATTCCGGAGTTAGAAACTACAATGGAAGAATCTCCTGATGGATTCAGCACATCAGAAAAGTCAGAAGAGGAAGACCATTCATATGTCGAGGCAGTTCCATTTGAGTTTGCCGTGAGTACGACATCGCCCTCACACAAAGAAACAGAGTCTAAGCCCGAAACTGTAATATCAGGCAATATGGTTATTGTCGCAAAAGTAGTATCCGATGCAGGACATAATGAATCGAATATATATAGGCTCACTGTGTAAATACCTGGCGCCGTATATTGGATTTCTGGATCAAAGTTGACAGAATCAACTTCTCCATTTCCAAAATCCCAAAGAAAATAATCAGTCTGAATGGACTCGTTGAAGAAAGAAACGCTTAAAGGAGCACAACCAACAGAATCTGGAATACTAAATTGAGCCTCAGGTGAGGCGTCAAATAATACCTGTACGGTATCNTCTGCAGAGCATAGTCCATTATCNGCCANAATATAGTATGTCCCATCNGCAGTAACAGTAACTGTAGAATCTGAGGGGCTATTTAACGGNTTNGAAAAATCAGCATTAGCAGACCAAATAAATTGATTGGCAGTTCCGAGTGAATTGGCAACCAANTCAAATGGTACATTGTCACAGACGCTCATTTGATTTGGAACATCAAGTAAAACAGAATCGACAACAACAACGGTAATTTGAGCCGTATCTGTTAGTTGACATATGCTATCTGTAACAAAAAGATTAACCTCATAGATACCTGGTTCAGTATATGTAATTACAGGATTAAAGGTGGTTGAATCAAGCGCACCATCTCCAAAATCCCATAAATAGGTATCGCTATCCGAAGAAATATTCTCAAAGTTTACTGTGAAATCATTACAACCTGTCGTTTGATCAACCGTGAAATCGGCTACAGGTAGAATACCTGAGTCAAACTTAAAAATAAGGTTGTTACAATTTGTACTATTATTGGTTGCTGACCATGCACCTGGTGTAGTTGGAAAATCACTATTCCCNCCGCANCCGCCACAAACGGACTGGTAGACAATACCATTTTTATCAAATCGAGAGGTTCCCCCATCTACATGCTCTCGCGCAACCGTACCGCCCAAGTAAGAACCGTAGAGGATATCAGAAAAGTCAGCAAACATCACCATTAAATAAAAATCAAATCCATTAGGAGGATCTGACTGAAAGGCATCTGGAGTAACAGGCATTCCGGATAAAGGTGTAGCCTGAAGTAAATCGGCTCCCCAACCTGAGACATATATATTCCCGCAATTATCAACTAAAAATGCTGTAGGTGAAATATGAATATTTGGATCTCCATTTCCAAAACGAGTNGAGGCAATATTCGTTGTTAAATTGGAGTCTAGTTTCATTATAAAATTACTACTGGCGCCATTAGAAAATGCTGCGTTATTGACCGGNAAGGTTCCTCCAACAGATTGTCCCAGCANAAAAACGCTATTAACACGATCGATTTCCACAAAGAAAACTTGGTCATATTGCCCCATTCCNATATAACTTGCGTTCGTAATTGAGGTTCCTGAAGGAGGCGTTTTAACAACGAAACCATCTGTCTCACCACCTCCATAACTATTCTGGAAACCAACACCCATTCCAGGTAAATTCGAGGATTTAGTACCTCCTGCGAAGATAAGATTGTCTGATTCATCGACCTTGACAGAGTAACAAGCATCGTTTTCAGAACCACCATAATAAGTAGAAAATAAAAGTTGAGAGAAATCAGCAGAAAGTTTGAAAACAGTACCATCTTGGTTTCCGCCGTTCACATTTTGAATGGCATTAACTACGGGAAAGTCAGTAGAATGGGTACATGATGCAACAATCACATTATTCGCATNGTCAAGCATAATTTCACCTCGAAAATTATCCCCATAATTACTTGTTAATTCTGTAAAAGCGCCAAAATTTGCGGCATTATAATTCACCCCATCATTACCAGAACCGCCAACATAAGTTGAACCCAATAAACTGGTACCATCTGCGCTAAGCTTTGAGACAAATAAATCAATACCGAAAGCGGAATGATTGACACCTGTACTTCCGAAGTTAAAGCCTAAGTCTCCTCCATTATGAGTGGTGTTAAAAGCCCCTGGGCTAATCGGAAAGTCGGGACTAGAGGTAGATCCAAATAAATATAAATTATTGGCACCATCACAGATCATACTGTGTGCTGTCTCGGTACCTGTATTGT
Organism: Cryomorphaceae bacterium; assembly: GCA_002683585.1. Next base: position 4,274 of record NYTQ01000053.1, on the reverse strand, counting down.
CATTTCCCCCTCCTAAAAATGTGCTCCAAAGCATTTGAGCACCATCCTCATCAAATTTACTTATAAACACATCTGTAATTCCCATTGGACCATTTGGTACGGTGAAATTTGAATTAACATCATAAGCGCCGTTATCGGGCATTGGATAATCATTGCCATAAACAGTTCCTCCTGAGTAGGCAGTCCCATCGTATCCATAAGTAGCTGTCATCCCAAAGTTATCTGCGTTGGCTCCGTTNTAGGTTGCAAATACAAGAACTGGATCAATGACCAATTCAAAATCAGGATGATAGACTCCGAGNTCAAAGCTCACAATACCATCTGTAATTTTGAAGGAACAGGGGATTTCAACTTCCTCACCATCAATGAGCTGAAAAGCATAAGGATGCTCCTCATAAACAATACCCAACTCTGTTGTAATTTCTAAATCACCATCTGAGGTAATGGTCATTCTTTTATGACCAACGTACTCGAATTGAAGTTGATCAGCAGATATATTGGGAGATACAACAAACTCATACTTAAATTGATTTCCCATATTTTGAATGTGAAGGTCAATACCTTCATAGAAATCAGCTAAGGTAGCATCACGATAAACATGCACCTTACTCGCCCACTTGTTCGGGTTATTTCCTTTCAAATAATTATAATAGTGCTTACTCTTATGCGACTTTTTAATCTCACTAACCTCTTGGCTTCCAATAAAGTTGAGGTGAATGACTTCTTGTTTCGCAACAGGATTTTCCTCAGTTATCAATAATGGGTTTGCATGTGCCTCATGCATAGATGAGAAATCTTGTAGATGATAAACAAATTTATTTTGCTGAACCCACACTTTACCACCATCAATTTTAGACTGAAAAAGAACCCCNTCAGGCCATTGCCCTTTATTTTCAATTAATGACTCTTTGGATGCACCATGATTATGATTGTGATGACTTTCTTGTTCTTGAGACCAATAATTTTGAACAAAAAAACACAGAAAAATACTAGTATAAATTTGAATTTTCATAAACATGAAATAAGTAATCTAAGATACACAATTTACGTTAAAAATTTTGTTTAAAAAAACAGCATAAAGGAACATTAAGCATTATAATATTTAAATTCGCTTTAAAGCCTTTTTAATATAAATATGAAAAATAGGATTACCGCACTATTCGACATTAAATACCCGATCATTCAGGCTGGAATGATTTGGTGCTCAGGATGGGAGCTTGCCTCAGCTGTTTCTAATTCAGGGGGCTTAGGTATTATTGGTTCTGGGTCAATGTATCCTGATATTTTGGATGATCAAATAGCTAAATGTAAAGCGAATACATCAAAACCTTTTGCAGTGAACCTCCCGATGCTCTATCCCAATATTGAGGAACATATTGAGACCATTATAAAACATAATGTACCTATTGTTTTTACTTCCGCAGGGAATCCAAAAACGTATACTGGAAGATTACAAAAAGAAGGAATTACCGTGGTACATGTTGTTTCTAGTTTAAAATTTGCGCTGAAAGCACAACAAGCTGGTGTAAATGCAGTTGTGGCTGAAGGTTTTGAAGCGGGTGGCCACAATGGACGCGATGAAACGACTACATTATGTCTTATACCTATGGTAAAGCAAGAAATTTCAATTCCTTTGATCGCAGCGGGTGGCATAGCGACAGGAAGGGCAATGCTCGCATGCATGGCACTAGGAGCTGATGGCGTTCAGATTGGGAGTCGGTTCGTCGCCTCCCACGAATCTAGCGCACACATCAATTTCAAAAAAGCAATTTTAGATGCGAAAGAGGGAGACACCGAGCTCACATTGAAAGAGCTTACGCCTGTTCGCTTGCTAAAAAATGAATTTCATAGCAGTGTAAAAGAAGCATATTTAAAAAATGCTTCAATAGAAGATCTTTCAAAATTGTTAGGCAGAGGACGCGCAAAAAAAGGAATGTTCGAGGGGGATCTTCAAAATGGTGAACTGGAGATTGGACAAATAGCGGGTATAATGAAAGAACTTTTGTCTGCAGAGCAAATCATCTTAGACTTAGTCAATGAATTTAATGAAGCACAAAATGAATTGACAAAAATATCACTGAATCAGAATGATTGAATTTGAGCGGTATACCCTAGATAATGGACTAAAAGTTCTTCTGCACCATGACAAAACCACCCCGATGGCCGTCGTCAATACGCTTTATGATGTAGGTGCAAGAGATGAACATGAGGATAAAACTGGATTTGCCCACCTATTTGAGCACCTCATGTTCGGGGGATCCATTCATATCGAAGATTTTGATCAAGAACTTCAAAAGGCGGGTGGAGAAAGCAACGCATTTACCAGTAATGACCTTACAAACTATTATGAAATAATACCTGCAAACAATATAGAGACAGCACTTTGGTTAGAAAGTGATAGAATGCTTTCACTCGCTTTTACTGATAAAAGTTTAGAGGTGCAGCGCAGTGTAGTAATAGAGGAGTTTAAGCAGCGGTATTTGAACCAACCCTATGGTGATGTTTGGCTCGAATTGCGCCCCTTAGCCTATGAAAAGCACCCATATCAATGGGCTACGATTGGAAAAGATATTGCCCATATTGAAAAGGCAGTAATGAGCGACGTTAAGGCATTTTTCAAAAAGTTTTATTGCCCTTCTAATGCAATTTTATGTATTTCAGGTAATTTCGATAGCGGTTCAATTAAACAGCTCATCAAAAAATATTATGGAACCATACCAGGAGGTATAAAACCTGCCCGAATACTACCGCTTGAGCCCGCCCAAAAGGAATTTAGAGAAAAATCTATTCAGCGTGATGTACCCGCAAATGCTTTTTATTATGCCTTTCAGATGTCCGAAAGAAAAAATATTGGGTATTACCTGGGTGACTTTTTAAGTGATGCTATTGGCAAGGATCAATCTTCATTATTGAATGTAGCACTAAAAAAAGAGCAGAGCTTGGTTTCCGAAATAAATGCCTTTATTACTGGATCACTTGACCATGGATTATTCCTAATTACTGGAAAGCTTTCTGAGCATGTTGATTTCGATACTTTAGACAGTGCACTTTGGAAGGAATTAGAAAAAATTAAAACAGAGGGTTTTACTGCTAGAAAGCTTAACTCCTTGAAGAATAAATTAAGCACAGCAAAAGCATTTCAAGAACAAGGATTATTAAACAAATCAATAAGCCTCTGCATGTTTGAGTTGCTCGGAGATGCAAATGGTATAAATGAAGAAATTCAAATTTATAATAACATTCAAAATGATGATATTCTAGGATTTGCGAATTCAACTCTAAGGAAGGAGAATTGCTCGTTACTCAAAATAAATAAAACGAAATGAATCGTAAAAACGCCCCAAAAACATATAAAACAGGTGCTATTTCATTCATTTCTCCGGAAAAAATCGCACTTAACAAAACAACTCCTTTGTACTGGATGTCTGATGTTTCGAATGAAACTGCAAGGATTGATGTTTACTTTGATTCAGGCTTAAGAAAAGCAAAAAACAGCGTTGTCAGCATGACCTCATCTATGCTGCTTTCTGGTACTCAACAAAAAAGCTCAACTGAAATACATAATCAACTCGATGATTTAGGTGCCTTTTTTGATATTGGTCTATCTCATGAGGGTGTAATGGTATCGTTGTTTGCATTAAAAAACAATATTTCAGAAGCCTATAACGTCCTTTTAGATGCCATATTGAATGCATGCTTTCCCGAAGCAGAATTTCAGGAGGTAAAAGCAGAAAAAATTCAAAACTTCAAAATCAACATCAATCGTGTAGCTGTTCTAGCCCAGAGGGCTTTTCAAGAACAACTATATCACGGAACAGAATATGCGGTACTTTCTGATGAATCTGACCTACAAAAAGTTGAAAGAGAGGAGTTAGTAGATTTTCATGAGGCTCACTACGTAAATGGCATCTTTAAAGTAGCTGTTGTCGGCGCATTGGAAGAAAAAGAAATTCAACATATCTGCGATATATCCAAAACGAATTGCATCAATAAACCATTGGTATTTAAAAGTGATTTTCGCAATAAATATGGCGCGATTCATATTGACAAAAAAGATGCCGTTCAAACTGCAATACGCATTGGTAAAACCTTATTCAATAAACAACACGAAGACTTCTTAGACGTGAGTATCCTCAATACTATTTTGGGAGACTATTTTGGCAGCCGGCTCATGAAAAACGTAAGGGAAGACAAGGGATACACCTACGGTATTGGAAGTATAATTTCTGAGTCTAGTGGTTCAGGTTACCTACTCATCGGCTCCGAAGTTGGCA
>NYTQ01000052.1 GCA_002683585.1 Cryomorphaceae bacterium | reverse complement strand
ATTTAATATATGAAAGCGGTCATTATTGGCTCGAAAACATGTGTTTCAAGGCCCATAGACGCCATTCTAATTGCACTTGCCATACCCCCAATTCCCGAACCAATAATGACTGCCTTCATATATTAAACAACAACAATTGTCAAATGATTTTAGTTCGCACAAGCAAAAATTAGAAGAAAACAAATATAAAAACAGCCATTACAATGCGTATAAATGACATTAACCCCTTATTTTACAAGGATTTTAGGTGGGTTTATTAACAAAATGGGTCAGTTATTAACATTTTTGGCAGATTTTACCCCCCAAACCTTGACTGACATTGATATTCGGATATATTTGTTGTGATAAATATTTATTAATTATTTAAAACAACTCATTATGAACAAAGCAGAATTAATTGATGCGATGGCAAGTCACGCTGAATTATCGAAGGCTGATGCTAAGAAAGCATTGGATGCTTTTGTAGGTGCAACAACTGGAGCATTGAAAAAAGGTGACCGTATTTCTTTAGTAGGATTTGGATCTTTTTCTATCACTAGAAGAGCAGCTCGCGCTGGACGTAACCCTAAAACGGGTGCGGTTATCCAAATTGCAGCTAAAAACACAGTTAAATTTAAAGCAGGTGCTGACTTATCGTCTAGCGTAAACTAAGAATTTACAACGATTTTAAAGGCCATCAGTAAATGATGGCTTTTTTTATGCCCAATTTTTTATGAAAACCTAGGTAGCTGATTGCTTTCGAATAATTTTCCAAAATAAGGCAGGAAAAAACCTTTTCAAGGTGACAGCTTTAATTTCTTTATTTCCAATAAGCACCTCGCGTTTTCGATGAGATACCGCCCGTAAAAGCTGAGCAGCACATTCCTCAACGGGCATCCCTGTTTTTTGATTGTGGTCCATCTCTCCGTGATTCTCTCCTTGCGAATCAAGAGCATTTGTTGAAATAGGCGTATTTATTTTACCTGGGCACGCAATCGTAACAGAAATTCCATTCTCCTCCTCCTCCAAGGCAAGTGACTCATAATATCCATGAAGTGCATGTTTAGATGCACTATAGCTCGATCTTAAAAAAAAGCCGAATTTACCGGCAATACTGCTGATCACTAAAACCTGGCCTTTGCTTTCTCGCAACTTCGGCAATACCTTTTTCATCAGGAATACATTGCCAAAAAAATTCACCTCCATAATACGTCTTACGACATCCTCCGATGATTCTGCTGCAGTGGCTCTTTGGCTGATACCACCATTTTGGATAAGCAGGTCAATTTTACCGTATCTAGCTTCGACCTGTCTCATTAAATCATCAAATTCCTGCGGTTTAGCCAAATCCAAAGGCAAAACCAAATGCTCCTCCTTTCGAGGCATATTTTGACACAATTCTATCAAAAGTTGTTCCTTTCTAGAAGAAAGAATGAGCGTTGCTCCGAGCTTAGAAAGCTGAATACTGAGTTCTTTTCCTATTCCAGAGCTCGCACCAGTAAGCCACACCACCTTTCCTTGAAAATAATTTCGTTTTGACATAAAACAAAGATACAAAACAAATAAACGTTGATTCAGTCGATAATCCTTACTTTTACGGAGAGAATACTACGATGAGCAAAGAAGCAATAAAAAAACATTTTGATGAAGCTGCAGAAGTATTGAGCACTTTCAACAATGCAACGAATATAGAAGCTATACATAGTGGACTTCTGGTTATGGTTGAGGCGTTGAGAAATGGAAATAAGCTTATTAGTTGTGGAAATGGCGGATCAATGAGCGATGCAATGCACTTTGCAGAGGAGCTTACTGGTCGTTTTCGAAATGAACGTAAAGCACTATCAGCAGTATCGATTTCCGATCCAACGCATATTTCGTGTGTAGCAAATGATTATGGTTACGAATTTATCTTTTCACGGTATGTAGAAGCCATGGGAAATGAGGGAGACATATTACTTGGTATTTCAACTTCCGGAAACTCTAAGAATGTTATCAATGCTATAGAAGCTGCAAAACGTAAGGGTATGAAAACAGTTGTACTCACTGGGAAAACTGGAGGTATACTCTCAAATATTGCGGATATCGAAATACGGGCACCTCATAGCGAATTTGCGGACCGCGCTCAAGAAATACACATCAAGGTTATTCACGCATTAATTGACGGAATAGAAAGAGCACTTAAGCTTTCATAGAAGCCTGTGCCGATTTAATCGATTCCATTTCTTCTTTTGTGTATCTTTTGATACGAATGTTCAGAAAACCATAGAGCATTGTCATGATCGGACTGATCAGATTAAAGAAACAAAACATCCAATAGGTTCCGGTGGCAACTCCCAAGACACCGGCATGATAAGCACCACAAGTATTCCATGGAATTAAAGGTGAAGTTACTGTTCCTGAATCTTCTAAAGTTCTACTTAAGTTCTCAGGCTTTAAACCTCTGTCTTCGAATTCTTTAGAAAACATTCTTCCTGGAACTACAATGGCCAAATACTGGTCTGATGTAGTGGCATTAAAAAAGATACAAGTACCTGCCGTTTTTGCAATTAAAGAGCCTGCAGATTCACGGGCATTTATGAAACTAGATGTAATTCTCTTGAGCATTCCTGTCACCTCCATTGCACCGCCGAAACACATGGAACAAATTACCAACCAAATCGTGTTCAGCATTCCACTCATACCACCAGTCGATAAGAGGTCATTTATAGCTATGTTGCCAGTTTCAATATTTGATGCTCCAGCGATCGTATTAAAAAAGGTCATGTAGGAGGACATAAAGTAATCATCAGTGATTCCTGAGAGCTGATTCACAATTGACGGCTGCGCGATAATGGCAGCAACACCTCCAGCAAGGGTTCCAAAAAACAAAGCCGGCAATGCATCCCATTTCATGATAATTAATCCGATGACGACTGAAGGAACGAGAAATAGCCATGGAGAGATATAAAAGGTTTGTTCAAGTGTTTGCTGCATTGACTCTATTCCCGCAAGGTCAGTCTTTGAATCTAGCGATAAACCAATAAATAAAAAGATGAATAAGGTAATCATTAATGTGGGCACGGTGGTATACATCATATACCTAATGTGTGTGAATAAGTCAGTTCCAGCCATAGCTGGTGCAAGGTTCGTGGTATCAGACAATGGAGACATTTTATCACCAAAATAAGCACCCGAAATAATAGCTCCTGCAATCATACCCTCACTAATACCCATTACACTGCCGATTCCTAAAAGGGCAATTCCAACAGTAGCTATAGTGCTCCATGAGCTACCAGTGGCCAATGCTACAATAGCACAAATCACAGTTGTAGCCACAAGGAAAAAACTAGGATTAAGGATATCAAGACCATAATAAATCATTGTTGGAACTACGCCAGATATCATCCAAGTACCGCTCAATGCACCAATAATTAATAAAATCAATACGGCACCCAGGGAAGACTTAATGCTATTGATCATTCCCTCTTGAATTACTTTCCAAGAAAATCCTTGTCCGATCCCTATACCTGCGGCAATCACCGCCCCAAACAATAAAGCTATTTGATTTGGCCCACCTGTTGCATTGTCTCCAAAAACATACACATTGAAAGCCAATAATGAAATTAAAACAACAATCGGAATTAATGATTCTACAAACTTTGGAGACCTAGTATTTTCGGACATATACAGATAGTTTTAATCAAAAATACATATAATAATTTAGCGACTAATGAACCGCATTGTCCCCCATCTGTTATTTTTGTAATATGAAGGATTCTATTGTGATTAAGGGAGCGAGGGTCCACAATCTAAAAAATATAGATGTGGAAATTCCGCATGGTTCATTTACCGTGATTACAGGCGTTTCTGGTTCAGGAAAGACGTCTCTTGCCTTTGACACCTTATTTGCCGAGGGCCAAAGAAGATTCATCGAAAGTATGTCATCCTATGCCCGCCAATTCCTTGGAAAACTTGATAAACCCGATATGGACTCAATGAAGGGGATTGCACCTTCCATCGCAATACAACAAAAAGTAAGTACCAATAATCCAAGGTCTACGATTGGCACAACAACAGAAATCTATGATTACCTTAAATTATTATTTGCACGAACGGGAACAACTTTTGATCCTANCACGAATGAGCCTGTAACCAAACAGACGACAAGTGATGTCATATCGTATCTAAAAACCCAAGGTGAGACTCAAAAAATGGCAATTTTATCGCCCNTAAATATTNTAGATAAATTAAATTTACAATCATATGAAAAACAGGGTTTTAAANGANTATATNTAAACAATAAGTTTATAAAATTATCAGACNATAAACCGACTAAAAACAGCAAGCCTTATTTGGTNATCGACAGAATCGTTTGNGACTTTTCTGAAGAAAGCAATTTAGGCCGATTTGCAGATTCGATAGACATGGCTTTTNATGAAGGAAANGGNTATTGCGTGTTATTAAACNCAGATTCAAAAGAGCTNACAAGCTTCTCTAAAAAGTTTGAATCCAATGGTGTTTCCTTTCAAGAACCAAACATACACTTCTTTGCATTCAACAATCCTTTTGGCGCCTGTANAACCTGCGAGGGTTATGGACAAGTCCTGGGTATAGATGAAAAACTAGTTATTCCNGATACCTCTCNCAGCGTGTATGAGGGAGCNATTGCACCTTGGCGCGGAGAAGTTATGGGCAAATACCTNAATAAACTGATCTACAGTGCAGATGATTTTGACTTTCCAATACATCGCTCGATACAAGACCTAACAAAGGAACAATACGAATTGCTTTGGAANGGAAATAAATATTTTATGGGGCTTAATAAATTCTTTAAATATTTAGAAAGTAAAACCTATAAAATCCAGTACAGAGTTATGCTTTCGAGATATAGAGGTAGAACGGATTGCCCAGAATGTAAAGGGACCCGACTTCGTGGGGATGCAGCTTATGTCAAAATTAATGGGAAATCAATTCAGGACCTAGTGCTAATGCCAGTAAGCCGCTGCCTNGATTTTTTTCAGCGCCTAGAGGATAATTTTAACGATACGAGCGTTACGCAAAGANTTCTTCCAGAAATCGTCAATCGACTCAACTATCTGTGNGAAGTAGGCCTAAATTACTTAACGCTGAATCGACAATCGAATACATTGTCNGGCGGCGAATCACAAAGGATACACCTCGCGACATCCTTAGGTAGCTCATTAGTAGGCTCTATATACATATTAGATGAACCTTCTATAGGCTTACATCCGAAAGACACAGAAAACCTAATAGGGGTGCTGAAAAACCTACAGAAGCTGGGTAATACAATCGTAGTTGTAGAGCACGAAGAAGAAATTATGCGGGCCGCAGATCGAATCATCGATATCGGACCAAAAGCGGGTGTTTTCGGTGGAGAAATCATTTTCAACGGAACGTTTAAGCAGCTTTATAAGTCTAAACATAGCTTAACTGCGGCCTATTTAACAGGGGCAGAAGAAATAAAAGCACCTCTAAAGCGAAGAAAATCCAAAAAAAAGATAACGATAACAGGTGCGAAACAGTTTAATTTAAAAAACATAAACGTAGATATCCCGCTTCANTGCCTGACGTGCGTAACAGGTGTATCTGGTTCAGGTAAATCATCATTAATCGGAGACATCCTCTACCCTGCCCTGCGTAAAACAAAGGGAATTAGCAATGATACCCAAGGAGATTANACAGCCTTAAAAGGCAACCTCGACGCNATTCAAAACATAGAATTTATTGATCAGAATCCCATTGGGAAATCTTCAAGAAGCAACCCAGTAACTTATGTTAAGGCGTTTGACGAGATCCGGGATCTATTTTCGAGGCAACCGCTGTCAAAAGCAAGAGGTTACAAACCAGGATTTTTCTCTTTCAATGTCAAAGGCGGAAGATGTGAGGACTGCGAAGGTGAAGGCACTATCACAGTAGGAATGCAATTCATGGCGGACGTGCACCTTGAGTGCGAAACATGTAAAGGGAAACGGTATAAAAAAGAAACNCTAGACGTNCTTTACCGAGGGAAATCAATACACGATNTACTTGAGCTAAGNCTAGATGATGCCTTGGTATTTTTTGGAGAGAAACCAGATCGTCTAGAAACTAAAATTATACAAAAGATTCAGCCGCTTGTAGATGTCGGGCTGGGCTATCTAAAGCTAGGTCAAGCCTCAAGTACAATGAGTGGTGGTGAAGCACAACGAATTAAACTCGCGTCTTTTTTAGCCAAAGGAAACAAACTAGGATCTACACTTTTTATCTTTGACGAACCTACAACGGGACTTCATTTTTTCGATATAGAAAAGCTTATTCTTGCCTTTAATGCACTTATTAATCAAGGCCACAGCATTGTTGTCATAGAACATAATACCGAGGTTCTCAAATGCGCTGACCATATCATCGACCTTGGACCAGAGGGNGGAGAAAATGGAGGGAGTTTACTTTTTACGGGTACTCCGGAGGAATTAGTAAAAGAAAAAAAGAACGAAACCGCTCGATTTTTAAAGAAAGNTTTGGCTTGATGAATCGACTGCAATGCTTAAATTAGACGGATATGAGCACGAAAATCACAATAGCCATTGANGGATATTCCGCCTGCGGAAAAAGNACCTTAGCCAAAGGTTTGGCGAAAGCGCTTGANTANTCCTTTATTGATTCAGGTGCCATGTATCGTGGCGCAGCACTATTTTTCTACCGTCTGGGCTATGTGTCTGAAAAACATATTGATAAAGCAGCAATAGAAATGGCTATTCCAGACCTCGAGTTGTCCTTTAAAATCGACAATGCGAAGAACTGTTTGTATTTACATAATGAAAATATAGAAGATGAAATAAGACAGTCGCATGTCGCAAATATCGTTTCAAAAGTAGCCACCATAAAAGCAGTACGAATTGCGCTCGTTAAACAGCAACAGAGGATGGGAGAAAATGGCGGAATTGTCATGGATGGTCGCGATATAGGATCCGTTGTATTCCCAAATGCGCAGCTCAAGCTATTCGTGACTGCAGATCCTGAAATACGTGCCCAAAGAAGGTTTACCGAACTACAAGAGAAAGGGATTTCTGAAACGCTTGAAAAAGTGAAGTCTAATCTTACAAAAAGAGACCATATCGATTCAACACGAGAGGAAAGCCCTCTAATTCAGGTCAGGGATGCCATTGTTCTCGACAATAGTAACCTTACAAAAAAAGAACAGCTCGAATGGGTTTTGGAAAAAGCAAAGAAAATCATTAAGTCAAACCGTTAAAGCTGACCGCTTAGCTCAAAATAACGTTCTAAAACCTTAATAGATAGTAATCTTTCAAGATCTTGATTTTGAAACTGAGCCACATGCTCATGTGCATTAGCGATAATTGTTTCGGCCTCTTCTATATGCGTCGAATAGTAGTCAATTTTCTCCTCCAAGTCACTATAATCTGACTTCAATTCTACGTAATGTATCCCTGGCTTTAAGAGGCCTTCCATGAACCATGTCTCATATCTTGGCTTTGGCATGAAACAAATAGAATTTGAGGACATGGCCCACTTTAGATTGGTAGAAACATCATTTCCTTCAGGGCAAAATATAAACTTATACTCTAGCTGCGCTTCTTTCGACATGAATTGCTTCTGCCATNGAACGTTCTCAGCGGGATTATTGGTCTGACCCACCTCGCATTTGGGGTGGTCATAAAATCGCTCAACAAAGTCTCTTCTANGCTTTTGATATGCACCACCGCGCCAAACTAGAGCATTTTTCTTTTCAGAAAAAGACTTAGAATCATTCACCCAATNAAAATGTCTTTTTTTATTAAGCTTAAAAAGAATAGAATTTTCATTGATACCGCTAATCTTCCTGGCTTTAATTATCGTAGGGATGTGTCTAAACGCTGTATTGTCCCCAAAATGATATAGGAAACACGCTTCATCAGGAAAATAATGCAGAAAATCCTTCAAATCAAGATAATAATCACTTCCCTTTGTGCGTCTAAATGTGCCTATTGACTGAGTGTCACCTTCTAGCTTAAAAGGCTCCTTTAATTTGATATAGTAACTGATTCGTGCATCTAGCTTTGNTGGATCACATTGCTTCTCAAACTCCATGAGCCGCTTATAGTTTCGGTCAAAAAAAGACTGAGGTAGTGCATTATATCCAAAGCGTTTNATATAGTAGAACAGTTTAAAGGACATTTATTAGTTAAGTATGTTGATGTATATCAGAATGTANGAAGGCACCCAAAATTTATAAATATGCTATTTTGATGTATAAAAAAAATTGACCAACCAAATACATGATGCAGGGAANAAAATATAAATCAAAATAAATAATGAAAAAAATNACAAATCTTTCATAATTATACTGAAAGCCATTAAAACGAGAATCGTGATTAATGAAAAAACGATAATCAAAACAAGAATTTTATTCCATTTAGAGGGAATTAATTCTCGCTTTTGAGAATTTGGTAATACCTCTTCAGATTGCTCGTGTCGCGTAAAATCATCATCTCGGAACAATTTGAAAAGAAACAAACAAAGCCATAAAGCCAAAGGCCAAGAAACGACATAGATTGTGNAATAAAAAAAGATTGAAATTGACGAATACATTAAACTAAAAATGGAAACACAACCGAAAGCTAAAATCAAAACAATTATGGTAACCTTATAAACTGCATTAAATAATTCAAACTGTTNCTTGGTCAAGTGGGTAGTTTCAGGCTGAGAAATTATACTACTAACATCGGCTCGCATCAAAGCATCCGAATCATCCATATCGGCATTAACCTTAATCTTTTTACAAATAACATACCCCAAGGTTGCTGCAGTTCCAATTGTACATAAGAGTGCAATTACAATTAATACAAGCGATAACCCATAAAAAAATNCAGGGCCCGAAACAAACAAAATATAACCTAANACCACTAGCCAAATTATCAAATTNACACTTAGGGAATATTTAAATGAAGTAAGCCTCAAAGATTGCTTATTCCTAAGNTTCAAATGTGCTTTTCTTCCTGCAAATCTCAGTGAAAAATAGAAAGCAACAATTAATAAGGGNAGCATAGGTAAAGTAACTTTCATAAATAATCCTGTAAGTAATCCGCCNATAAGTAATGCCCCAGAGACNAAAAGGATAAAAAAAAGACCANCGGGNAAACCANTATAAATNGATGTGGATATACTTTTTTTAATGTATTTATTGTTCATTACGGATGAAATAAGAAGTGACGACAAATATAAGCAATCATCTGAGTGATGTNTTGAACCAATACCTNCTNATCGAAGGAATTATTAGAAGAATTGAATCTTACTTAATGAGGTTAATATGACCTGTCAGCTCATAGGCTCTTTGGTCATACCACCTGAAGTTTATTTTCCAGGTGTAGGCTCCATCCTGCACAGGATTTCCTTGGAAGGTTCCATCCCATCCTTGGTTNAAGTCTGTCGTTTCAAAGACAAGCTGTCCCCATCTGTTATAGATATCTAGATTGTATCGCTTCACATNCTCGGGACTAGAAAATATAGGGAACCAAGAGTCATTAACAATATTTCCATCTGGAGTGAATGAATTCGGTGCATATAAGAACGGATCATTTAAGAAAGCCACAAATCCTTGGGTACTGTCTGTACACCCTTCGTCTGTTACGGCCAAAAGACTTA
>NYTQ01000051.1 GCA_002683585.1 Cryomorphaceae bacterium | reverse complement strand
AATATCCTCAAAACCTTCAGGGATTGTATATGGATGATGCGAAGAATAAGTAAAAATCGTTGAAAAGAATGGTTGGGGCATTCCGTTCATAATATCGACGGACCACGGTAAAAAATGATGATCTGGTATTCCCCATGTGCCGTCGAAGTGGTCTTCATTATCATATTCAGTACGGCCGTAATATTTATCAAAACCAGCAGCCAATGTAAAGGAGTCAAAACGCATAGAGCCATTTGTCGGACCATGAAAAAAAGAGGAGGAATAACCATTGTCTTTCAAGATTCCCGGAAGACTATTGTATTGATTCATACTGTAGGTAGACAAAATAAAGGTTTCTTTCATCCATGAAGGTATGGAAGCCAAAATGGCCGGAACTGCATCCATAGACGACTGACCATTTGAAACACCATGCTCGAAATACATACTTTTATTAAGAATAGAATCTAAAAATGGTGTGTAGCTTTCCTCATTGTTAGGGCCAACATACATCGAACCAAAGCTTTCGAAAATAATTAGAACAACATTCGTCTGATCTTTTAAAATACCAGCAGGGACAGAACGTTGAAACGGATTAAAAATGGCATCCGCTTCAAGATCAGTAAAAAATTCTTTTTTTTCTAGATCCTTATAATCTATCGTCTTAAGCATCGTAAATGCAGAGTTTAAAGCTGCAGGCGCATTCTTTAAAGAGGTGTATTTACTCACTTCAATGATGTCAACGGGCTTGAGCTGAAAACCTCCCCTACCTATAATTACGGCAGAAAACAAAACAACTATACAAAGTAACCAAGAAGATAACGGACTCAAACTAGATTTTCGGGTTTTGAACTTAAAGAATAAATAAAAAACCAAAGTCAAAGAGAATACAAAGAATAAAATCAGCCACCAGAATTCAGTAATAAATTCAATTGCTAAAATTCCCGCTTCGTTTTCCGAAAATAGAAATTTAAAATAATGAAAGCTAACGCGTTTTCTTGTAAACGAAAAAAAGGCGATGTCCCAAGCATTGAGAAAGAAAATAATGAAAGTAATAGGAAGATATAAAGCAAGCTTAATAAACCGCTGAAATCGGCCAAATACCTCACCAAAAGGAGCAATACTGAAAAAGATGAATGGCAAATAAAAGAAGGATATCGTGATCAAATCAAACCAGGCACCTACCGCGTAATCTAGAAAACTAAAGTCCGAAAAAAATGAAGGATTACTTAAGAGAAATACCACACGAAACAAGCTCATAAAAACCCATACAATCCCTAGTTGTGCTAAAAGTATGTTGTAAATATTTCTCGGCTTTTCGAGCATTGAATTAATAGTTCAAAAGCTGATCAACAGCTTTTGTAAAACGATTCTGAGGTAGAAAAATAGCCTCTATCGTCGCTGCAAAAGGTACCGGTGAATTTAACGAACCAACGCGCAGCACAGGAGCATCAAGAAACTCAAAACAATGCTCAGTGATCAATGCGGTTAACTCACCTCCTATACCTCCTGAAATACAATCTTCATGGAGCACAATGGCTCTGCCTGTTTTCTTTACACTGGTGTAAATGGTTTCTGTGTCCAAGGGAACTAAAGACCTTAGGTCAATAATTTCCGCTTGAATATCAGGCCTGTTTTTCATTTCTTGAACAGCCCAATGCACACCTAAACCATAGGTGATAATGGTCAAGTCATCTCCAGTACTCACAACATTCGCTTTACCAATTTCCGTCGTATAATACTCCTCTGGGACCTCTTCCTTAAGACTGCGATAAAGGTATTTGTGTTCAAAGAAGAGCACTGGGTTTGGATCCTCAATTGCTGCATTTAATAAGCCTTTAGCATCAGTTGGATTTGATGGATAGAGAATTTTAAGACCAGGCGTATGGAAAAACCAAGCTTCATTACTTTGAGAATGGAAAGGTCCTGCAGCTGTTCCCGCACCAGTAGGCATCCGAACTACCACATCAGCGTTTTGTCCCCATCTCCAATGAATCTTAGCAAGATTATTAATAATTTGATTGAAGCCGCAGGTAACGAAATCTGCAAACTGCATCTCCACCATTGCTTTCATTCCTTTAATAGACAGACCGAGGCCTGCACCAACAATTGCAGATTCACAAAGCGGCGTATTCCGCACCCTTCCTTTTCCGTATGTATCCACTAAACCTTCGGTCACCTTAAATGCGCCGCCGTACTCAGCAATATCCTGACCCATTAAAACTAAACCTGGATACCTTTCCATAGATTGGTTCAGGGCTTGCTGAATAGCATCAATAAATCGAATTTCTTTTTTTGATCCTTTACCTTCAATTACATTTTGAATGTAAGGTGCAAATACATCTTCCTCTTCACTCACCTCATCTGAGGTAATTAAAGGCTCATTTTGCGCCGTNTCAAATGAAGACTGAATATGTTCTTTTAGCTCATTTCTATATTCAGACTCAATTTCATCTGTAAGAANACCCTCCTCTTTAAGGAANATTTCATAATTAGAAAGTGGATCTTTAACAGCCCATTCATCTTGTATACCCTCAGGATAGTATTTAGTTCCTGAAGATTCTTCATGTCCCCGAACTCGGAAGGTCATTGCCTCAAGAAGAACAGGTTTAGGATTTTTTCTAATCTCCTTTGTAATCTTTCTTATGGTTCTGATTACTTCAAGAACATTGTTGCCATCCATTTGAATGGCTTCCATACCATAGCCTACCCCCTTATCAATGAATTGCTTGCATTTAAACTGCTCTTCTGATGGGGTAGACAAGCCCCAGCTATTGTTTTCAACACAAAATATAACAGGTAGATTCCAAACGGCAGCGACATTTAAAGATTCATGAAAATCACCCTCAGAAGCTCCACCATCTCCAGAAAAAACTAAAGTGGCAAGCTCTTCTTGCTTTAGGATATTTGCTAGGGCAATACCATCAGCGATTCCAAGTTGAGGACCAAGATGTGAAATCATTCCAACTATTCTATGGTCTTGCGTACCAAAATGAAAAGACCTATCTCTACCTTTAGTAAATCCATTTTGCTTTCCTTGAAATTGAGAAAATAGACGATTTAAAGGNATTTCTCTTGTCGTAAAGACACCNAGATTTCGATGCATGGGAAGAATATACTCCTCCTCTTTCATGGCTAATGTTGCACCTACTGAGATTGCTTCTTGCCCCCACCCAGAAAACCACTTGGTGATTTTACCTTGACGAAGCAGTACAAGCATCTTTTCTTCAATCATTCGAGGCTTTAAAAGACTCTTATATATGGAGAGAAGCTCAGGTTTAGAAAAACCTTGAGCGTCAAAAGAGATGGCTCTTTTCATTTTTTCGTTTAGCTATTGATTATAGTGGTAATGAATGGCCCTAGACCTTCATTCCTCCAACTACTCTTTCTTTTCGTTTACTTTTCTGAAGACGCTTCCTAGAAACTAGGATATAGGATGATCTAGCAGAGCCTCGCATCATGTCAACTTTGAACTTTTTATTACCGTACATGAGCTCTGGTCCTCCGTTAGCACTCCAGTTCGCAACAAAATAATAACGATCTCTTGGTTTGTTAGATTTTGACTTAAAAGAAACATATTTATTTTCTCCGAGCTCAAATCGAATATTCACCTCTTTACCTGCCCCAAAACCTTCGAAAATACATTTTGAATTGGCAGGAATAATGATGGTTTCACTTTTATCCGTGGAGCTAGATACCAAAACCCCTGAATCATCTGTTGTTGTCTCACTAGAGGATTGTCCAACTTGTTTTAAAATTATTGTAGACGAAGTGAAAAACTGNACTTTCCTCATCTTTTCCTCGGAATCTAAGCCAAATTCTTCTTTGACTTCATTTGTAAATGGAACTTTCACGGCACATGANAATAAAACAAATACAAGCGCTAATAAACCGAATAACTTTTTCATACCTTATTTTTTACAAATTTAATTTTTTTTCAGTGAAGAAAACATCAAGCGAATATAGTTAACTTTAAATATTTAAACCCAATGAAAGAAATNTTCTTTAAAACAGTTTTCTTGCTCACGCTATTTTCATGTTCGACTGATGACCAAAAAGANNTTTTGTCATACACAGAAATTGGTGCTTCTAAAGTTGAAAAGCCAAAAATCGAGCCAAAAGAAATAGCACAAACAGATACTTTTCAAATTAATTTCAATTCGGAGCTGTTTGCGCAAATAAGTGGTTTAAAAATAGATTCAGTTACTGTATTGATTAAAAACGAGGTCATTGATCGGGTAAAGCACATCAATGCAGAAAAAGTCAACATATTTCTTGACTCCAGCGNAATCCAATTCAAATCATGGGATTTNCAAGATTCTTCNGAATTGAAAACAGCTTGGTATAATATGCTGGATTGTTTTGGTGAGCACTGTGAAAGTATAGAATTATTTGATAGCCTTTTTCAAACCGATAATTACAACCTTGTATTTGTTGCGGAAAAATCAATTGATTGGATTTCATCGAAATCCAATTTAAACAATCGAGATTGGCGCTTATACCTAAAAAAAGAAAGAATTCGACCCAAATATCTTTATGTTTTTGAAATCCTTAATGGCGAAGGTATTGTGTGGTACAATTTTGATGAAAAAGGTATGAACCCTAAAACAGATTTGAATGATTAAAATTTTAAATAGAGGATTTATTAGTGTGATTCCAAAACGAACCTTCTATGAAGAGGTGGCTAAAGAATTAGATAATTCCATAGCTGAATTCTCGAATCCAGAGCCTACGATATACCTTATAGAGGAGGATTTTTGGGACAATGAAAGTGTGCTTAAAAAACACTTTAAAAAAATTCTCTCTTGTGAAAAAAGGCAGCTAAGCCCTATGAATCAAATCGAGCTTACTGAAATCAAAGCCGAAAACATGAATCAGTTTTTTACATTTGGCTTCGGGAACCTGGTCATAGATAATGAAGACAAGGGAATCGACGTTACGAAAGACGATTTATCAAATTAGCATTAAAATAACTCGGGTCATAGGAAACCTCCTCTCCAATCCATGCTGGTTTTTCAAATGCTTCTTTTTCAGATTCAAGTTCAATTTCAGCGATGATTAGTCCCTTAAGCTCGTCTTCAAAAACATCTACTTCCCATGTTTTTGATGCACAATCAATCAAATACCGTTTCTTCTTAAGCACCTTAAGTTTAAAATCAAAAATCATTTGCTCGGCTTCCTGAAAAGGTATTTCATACTCATATTCATTTCGTGTCAAACCTGAGGTTGGTCCCTTTATCGTAAGGTAGGCCTTGTCATCCTGTAAACGCAATCTTGTGGTCTGTTCCTTAGAATTTTGTAGGTAAGCCTGAGAGATATGAACGCATGTGGTTTTAACCTGCTTGCTCCAGGCTAAATGATCTACCAGAAATTTACGCTCAATTTCTTTCACAGTGAGGATTTGTTTGTGCTGTATATAATAGCTTAAAGCTAAGTATTTTAGGTTTACCATTACATTCCTTCAATTACTAATCTACCTTTAATGTCGAATGGTGAAAGAACTTGTTATTTTTGTATCATGCTCCGTTTCAGATCCAGAACACCGCGTTGGGTTATTGTCTATCTAGACATGTTAATCAACCTTTTTGCCTTACTTTTTGCCTATATCATACGTTTTGATCTTGACTCGCAATCCGAGCTAATTAAAGAGGAGTGGCTATTACTGAAGGATTACCTTTGGNTTTTTATCNTAGTCAAGCTAGTTGTTTTTAACCTCTTTAAGATTCATAAAGGACTTGTACGCTATACCTCCACACATGATCTCAATAGGATTTTTATTGCTATTTCCACGTGTACACTGATTTTTGCTGTATTTGGCCTTTTTCGNTATCAATTCATAGATGGACATTATTTTGTTCCTACATCAGTNCTGGTTGTTGAGTTCCTAGCTAGCTTCGCTTTTACTGTAGGTAGCCGATTTATTATAAAACTTATCTATCTGGAATCTAAAAAAAGTAAAGAAGACATCGAAAACGTAATGATTTATGGTGCAGGAGTATCCGGATTAATAACAAAACGAACAGTTGAAAACGATACAAAGAATGCAATCAATATNATTGGTTTTATTGACGACAATTCAAAGCTTTGGGGAACAAGAATCGAAGGCACAAATGTCTATNGCCCTCAAAAACTTAAAGAAATCAATACAAAAAACNATATTGACACCGTAATTATTGCGATTCAAAACCCTAAAGCTGAACGAAGAAAGGCGCTTCTAGATGAATGTATTAACCTTAAAATAAAAGTTCAGAAAGTTCCAGAACCAAAGAGCTGGATCAATGGAGAATTTACCTCGAAGCAATTTGTGAAAGCGAAAATAGAGGACCTTCTGGGGAGAGAAGAAATTAAATTAAATATAGAACAAATAAACCAAAATTTAAAGGGTAAAATCATTCTAATTACGGGAGCCGCCGGAAGCATTGGCAGTGGTCTTGTCAAACAAATTGCCAAATTCCAACCCGCCCTTCTTATTCTTTTTGACCAAGCTGAATCGGGTCTTTATGATTTACAATGGGAAATATTAGATGAAACACCTGATGTTAAATTTGAAATTGTAATCGGAGATGTAACCCACGAGAAGCGNGTAGAAAATCTAATTAAGAGCTTCTCACCNGAAATTATATTCCACGCTGCAGCATATAAGCATGTTCCATTGATGGAGCTAAATCCATCTGAAGCCGTAAAAACAAATGTGCTAGGATCAAAAATACTAATGGATACCGCTGATAAATATCAAGTCAGGAAATTCATTCTGATTTCAACAGATAAAGCGGTGAATCCTACCAATGTAATGGGCGCNACCAAACGAGTCGCAGAAATATACGCGCAGCAGCTCAANAAGNAAAGTCAAACCCAGTANATTACTACGCGCTTTGGNAACGTGCTTGGTTCGAATGGCTCAGTCATNCCTTTGTTTCAACGTCAAATTGAGAATGGCGGACCCATCACGATCACAGATACCCGCATCACTCGCTTTTTTATGTCAATTCCCGAAGCGTGTCAGCTCGTATTAGAAGCAAGTGTCATGGGTAATGGCGGCGAAATATATGTCTTTGACATGGGTGACTCAGTCAAAATCATTGATCTTGCCAAAAAAATGATTTCGCTTAGTGGCATGACCATTGATAAGGATATACAAATTAAAGTAACGGGATTNAGACCTGGTGAAAAACTGTATGAAGAACTTTTGGCGAATGAAGAAAATACGATTCCAACGCATCACAAAAANATNCTCATCGCTAAAACCAATGTTANAAATAAAAATGAAAANGAAATTGATGCGCTTATCAATCTGATCGATGAACAAAAAAACGACCAGCTGGTAAAGGTTATTAAGAAAATTGTCCCGGAATACTTAAGTCAAAATTCAAGCTTTGAAAAATTAGACAAAAATGATTGAGCCTGTACAAATACAAATACGTTTTGCTGATATTGATTCAATGGGCCATGTCAACAATGCAGTATACCTCAGCTATTTTGAATTCACTAGGGTATATTATTTTAATAAATTGTTGGGCAAAAATTGGGATTGGGAGACAAAGGGTATCATTTTAGCCCATACAGAATTGAGCTTTATCAAACCCATCGAACTTAATGATCGAGCATTTATTGAAATGACAATAGGAAATATAGGAAACAAGAGCTTTACATTCCATTACACCGTTAGTGTTGATGGTCAGATTACGACAAAGGGTTCTTCCACACTTGTTGCATTCAATACGAAACTTCAGCAATCAATTTCCATCCCAGCTGAAATGAGAACATCTTTTGATGCTTTAAATAAATTCCAGGCATGAATCAAATGAGGTCTTTCAAGCTTGGACTGATTATTTCATACATCCTTTTCGCACAAGGGGTTAGCGCCCAAAAAATCCCATGCTACAAAAAAAAGAAAATCTGCAACTTTCAGTTTTTAACAAATTGCTATGAAAAGGTAGCTTTNGATAGCATCACACAACGTTACTATTCACGACAAAATTTTGGTGTGCCATTCGATGGCTCGTGTGCTACATGTCATAGAAATGGGGTGCTTGAACAAGAAATGACCTTTGTCGAAGGAAGAAGAAATGGCATCGATACATCCTATTATCCATCAGGCTGCCCCTATTCTAGCCAAAGCTTTTTACTNGGCAATCCACATGGGAAAAGCACAACNTATTTCGATAGTTCGTTTAGGGTAAAAACAGAAATAGAACACNACATGGGCAGAGTTAATGGGAGCTATATTGAATATGATACTGAGGGAGACACCATAAAATTTCAGGATTTCGCTGATAATCTTCCCAATGGAGTTAAAAAAGAATACTATGCTGAATCCAAAATAAAAAAGATCAGCCACTACCAAAATGGATTGCTACATGGTTGTCAAATCAAATTTGCAGAAAATGGAAATAAAGAGCTATCCATATCCTATTACGAAGGGAAAAAAAATGGTGATTGGTTCTACTACTTTGATAACCAAAAAACAGCACGCTCTGAGCAATGGAACAAAGGCATCAAAGAAGGCGCATTTAAAACCTTTAGTGATATGGATAAATTNATTAGTGAGCAATACTATAAAAAAGGTAAACCAGTAGGTATCCATAAGGAGTATTATCAGGATGGTCGTGAAAAACGCGTACGAATGTTTTCAAAAAAGAGCTTGCTTGAGGAGGAATATGCCTTTGACAATTTTGGTGTGAAACAGGTCATCAAAGAAAGAGAAACCAAAGCAATGAAAAAGAAAAAGAAGAAAGCAAAAGGTAAGGATAACAGCCTAATGAATTAAACCAAGCCCACAACCATTGCACTTCCCATCAAAAACAAAAATACGGCAACAAAAGCACGAACATTTTGTACCTTTTTCTTGGTGAAAAGCTTTTTCCCGAAATAAGAACCCAAAAAAGCAAAAATACAAGCAGGCGCGATNAATAACCAATAGTCATAAAANCGAACAGTTGAGCTAAGGTATACCGGAATTCTTGTTGCATCAATGAGCAATGAAAGACAAACCGATGTTGAAATAAAAACTTCAGCTTTCAAATTTGACTTAGCTAAAAAAGCCGCTCTTAAAGCACCTTGGTGACCGGATAAACCACCAAAAAAACCACTCAAAAAACCACCAATCGTAAATTGACCTTTTCCAAATGAAATCTTTTTAAGNATAGGAAGNAAATCCAATANGGCAAAAACNAGCATNAGTATACCGATNACANAAGAAAGNAGCTCTACCCTATTNNAAGCNCCAAANAANTCNAGCTCATAAANAACAAGACTNNCTCCAATNNTCTTNTGNATNATTGCNCCAATAAANGCNCCNANNACNGCAGTTANACCAAANGAAATTAAAACTGNNTTNTCAATGAAATTTCTNATNAGTATAAATTTTAATGCATTGTTNAGNATNTGAACAATGGCNGTAGCCAANACTGCCAATTCTATNGGCATAAANAGACTAAAAACAGGNAAAAGAAGTGTCCCTAATCCAAANCCAGAAAAAAAAGTCAATATNGATGCTGAAAAAGAGACCACACAGATNAGCAAGAAAAAGAATATTCCTTCCATAAATCGTATTTTTAACGAAAATAAATAGAATGATTGATTTAAGGAGCGATACTGTNACNAAGCCNAGNAAAGAAATGCTTGATNCNATGNTCTCNGCACCNGTNGGTGATGATGTNTTTGGTGANGANCCTACNGTNAATAAACTTCANGANTATGCNGCNNAAATGTTTGGCAAACAGGCNGCTATTTTTTGTGCNTCAGGAACACAAACNAACCANATTGCNATCAATCTTCATGTNNANCCAGGAGGAGAAGTGATNTGNCANTATGANAGCCATGTNTNTAANTANGAAGGCGGNGGTATTGCNAAAAANTCNGGNGCNTCCACGAGAACNGTTGGNGGTTCAAGNGGTAGAATNAATGTNNCTGAGCTTGANCCTTGGATGAANCCTCCTAACGACGTTCACTATCCACTTACACAGCTTGTATCCATNGAAGACACNTCAAATCGAGGCGGCGGAGCAATCTATGACTTCAATGAAATAAAAAACATTCGTTCATTCTGTGATGTTAAAGGTTTACCGTTACACCTAGATGGCGCAAGAGTTTGTAATGCGCTTGTAGAGAACAACATTGATGCCCAGGAATATGGCAGACAATTTGATTCAATTTCTGTATGCCTTTCAAAAGGACTGGGTGCACCTGTAGGAAGTCTTTTACTAGGAGATGCTGATTTTATTGAACGTGCTAGACGGGTTAGAAAAGTCTTTGGCGGTGGTATGAGACAAGCAGGGTATATTGCTGCAGCCGGTCTCTACGCGCTAGAAAACAATGTTAATAGACTCAAGCAAGACCACCATCATGCCAAACAAATTGAAGCACAATTACACAAAATGGAATGGGTAGAAGACGTATTACCCGTTGAAACAAATATTGTTGTCTGTATGCTTAAAGACCACCAAAGGGTACAGGAATTTGTATCTAAATTTGAAAGTAAAGGGATATTGATTATGGCCTTTGGTAAAGGGATGCTCCGAATGGTCACACATCTTGATATTTCTGAAACCGATACTGCAGAATTGTGTGCCGCTATAGGTGTAATGCGATAGGCTATTATTCTTACCTTTAGAAAAATATTAAGCAATTGATTTCGTTAATTACTTAACGTGAAGCATTTTAAAATAATATTTTCGTTCTCTCTTCTTTTTTCCAGCCTATTTGGGGTGGCCCAAGACTGCAATGTCGTTCCGGGAAAAGTAATGAAGCAATTGCAAAAAGCAAGGATTGAAAACGATTCTGACAAAAAGCTGTCTATCCTTGACAAACTACTCTCTAAAAACCCGAATGAATCTGCTGTTTACTTTGAGCTTGCAGAAACGTATATGCAGCAGGGAAATATGAGCTTAAGAACCCAAAATAGTCCTACAGAAGGAGAACAATTGCTAAAAAAAGCTGCTTATTATTATCAAATTTCAATTCAAAAATGTGCAAGCTATCAACATAAAAGCTATTATAACCTGGGTAATATTTTCTTTTCCATGAGAAAAGACAAGGAAGCACTGTTTTGTTACAAATCTGTGGTAGAATTCGAGCAAAAATATCCGCAAAGAACGAATGGCAATTACAAGAGAGAAAAAACAAATGCACTTAAAATAATTGAAGGATTGGAGTTTGAAGACAAAATGAGGGCCAATCCGGTCCCCTTCTCTCCTTCCATTGTAAATAGAGTAAGCACAGAGCTAGACGAATACTTCCCGATGATTTCACCAGACAATGACCTCCTCTTTTATTCGAGAAAAGTAGACCGTACACGTTTGGGTGATATCGCAAACAACGTCATTGAAGAATTCACCATTTCATCGAAAGAAGGATCTTCAAATACCTTCACTATGGGTAAAGCACTTGATACTCCATTTAACGACGGCACATTCAATAATTATGGCTCAGCAACCCTATCTGTAGACAATAGAGAAATGATTATTTGCGCATGTAAAAAAGAACGTNTNTANCGACAAAATTATCTNAACTGNGACCTTTACGNNACTAAATTTAAAAGGACAGGTNNAGGAGGNAATGATTTCCAATGGTCNCCNCTNGTGAATTTAGGAGAAAACATCAATACAAAGGACGGTTGGGAGGCTCAACCTTCTTTATCCTCAGATGGCCGAACTTTATTTTTCACCTCAATCCGCAAAGGTTCACGAGATAATGATATCTATCTCGCTGAAAAGCAGGAGGATGGTACTTGGGGAAAGGCACGTCCTTTTGAAGAAATTAATACAGCGGGGAAAGATAAAAGCCCATTTTTCCACCAAGATGGGGAAACCCTATACTTTGTTTCCGCTACAAGTGAAGAAAGACGAGGTATGGGAGGATTAGACATCTTCTATATACGCCGTGATGGAGATTCATGGACGAAACCCCAAAACATTGGATACCCGATTAATTCCCCAGAAGACGAGCTTGGTATTTTTGTCTCTACTAGTGGACGCATTGCGTATTTCTCTTCCTACAAAGATGGAGATTGGAATATTTATGCATTCAATTTGTACAAGGAAGCCCGACCCGAAGAAGTAATTATTGTGAAAGGTTCACTTGCTAATAATGAGGGAGAATTTGTTTCGGATGCAAATATTAGCATTCATTATGATGATACTGGGCAAAAACAAGAGGTGAAAGTTAATCAAGACGATGGAAGCTATGCCGCAGCCGTAAAGGTGAATGATGCCAAGAGCATCTCCATCGTAGCAGAAAAAGAAAATGCCACCTTCGCTATCTCCCAAATCAACCTAACACCATTACAAACCATACCCTATAAGAAACCTTCTTTACCCAAAATTGAGGCTACAGANTCCCTATACATGCNGGCTGAAATAAATGAAGATCCAGCACTTGAAAAAGCGCAAGAGGATAAACAAGAGGACAAAGTAATTTCACCGTCTAGTTTGCCAGATTTTAAAGAAGAAGAAGAAGAAGAAGAAGGAGAAGCGAAAAAACCTACGCTTGAAATACAAAAGGACAGCGCAGTACTTGAACAAATAGAAATACAAAGGATTCCCTATTCATCGCTGAACGAACAAGAGCTACAAGCCTTGAAGCCCTTAAACGACTCAAAACCGCTTACACTAGAAGTAATCATAATTGATACAGTCGAAAGTGGTAGCAAGTTTGAGTTGAATGATTTACTCTTCAAAACAGACTCCTACACACTATTTGAAGAATCTAAATCCATACTTGATTTATTTGCCATNTACTTAACGAGTAACCCTGAATATTTCATAAAAATAGAGGGACATACAGATGATATCGGAGACGACCGTTCAAACCTCCTCTTATCACAGAAGCGTGCGCAAGAAGTCAAGAAATACCTAATAACTAAAAACATTAATAAAGATAGGCTACAGGCCAAAGGTTATGGGGAACAAAAACCTAAGGTGCCAAATTCATCAAGTGAAAATCGACGTATCAACCGAAGAACGGAGTGTCAAATTATTATTCGATAGGTATCACAATCATTATAAATATTTGAGACAAAAAAAAGAGGGCCAAGGCCCTCTAATATTTNGTANGTAAACAAAAGACTAATCTTTTGTAAATCTTCTTTTTTCTCTAATTCTTGCAGACTTACCTGTTCTTTCTCTAAAGTAAAAGATTCTCGCTCTTCTCACAGAACCTTCTTTCATTACTTTGATGNNATCAATGAAAGGCGAAGAAATTGGAAAAATTCTTTCCACACCAACGTTTCCAGACATTTTACGAACTGTGAAAGTTTCTGTAGCTCCTGTTCCTCTTCTTTGAATCACAACGCCTTGAAACTGCTGAATTCTTTCTTTATTACCTTCACGTATCTTGTATGAAACGGCAATTGTATCACCAGATGAAAAGCTTGGCATTTCATTAATGGTGGTAATTTCTTTCTGTATTTCGTTAATAATATTCATCGCTTTTGTATTGAATTCCCATTATTTCGGGGTGCAATATTACAAAAAAAATCTCGTTTACAAGAATACATATGTCTAAAAAAGAGAATATTTTTTATTCACAAAGCTAGGTGTAAAATTAAAAGGCTTTAGATATAAACAAAATTAAATGTCATTTCGTTGAAAAGTTCCTCATCTTGGGTCAAATTTCAAGCGCAACTTCTCTTAAATTTACATTAAACAAATACACTAAAGGATGGCCAAGATTATTGCGATTGCAAATCAAAAAGGAGGCGTGGGTAAAACGACGACAACAATTAACCTAGGCGGATGCCTTGGTGTATTAGAATACAAAACCTTGATTGTGGATGCAGATCCACAAGCGAATGCCACCTCAGGAACGGGATTCAACCCTTCTGCCGTAAAAAACATTTATGATTGTCTTGTGCAAGGNTATCACCCCAAAGATGTCATTGTNAAAACNGAAAGNCCNAATTTGGATATCCTCCCTGCGCACATNGATTTGGTTGGNGCAGAGCTTGAAATGATTCACCTTCCAAACCGTGAGTACCTATTAAAAGAAGCCTTAGAAAAAGTAAAAGATGATTATGATTTCATTTTAATAGACTGCTCCCCGTCTCTTGGCTTGATCACTGTAAACTCATTGGCAGCTGCTGATTCTGTGCTGATCCCTGTCCAATGCGAATATTTTGCGCTAGAAGGGCTAAGTAAGCTATTGAACACGATAAAAATTGTACAAGGAAGACTCAATGAAACCTTAGAAATAGAAGGAATGTTGCTGACCATGTATGATACNCGCCTAAGATTGGCCAATCAGGTAGTAGATGAATTGAAAACGCACTTCCAGGAGCTTGTATTTGACACTGTTATACACAGAAACACAACATTAAGCGAGGCCTCTAGCCACGGTGCTACNATNATNATGCATGATGCTTCTTGTAAAGGCTCTATTAACTACCTAAACTTTGCCCGAGAAATTCTTCAAAAGAATGACCTAACAAAGATTGAGAATGGTGATAAATTTATTGAAATAGACAATGAGCTCTAATTCAGATAAAAAACCAGCACTAGGAAGAGGGCTAAGTGCTATTCTGCAAAATTCAGANACAGATGTAACCTCAGCAAGAACTGCTCCTGCAGGATCTGTTTCTGAGATTGCNATNGGTGCCATTGAAACGAACCCATTCAATCCGAGGACGAATTTTGAGAAAGAGGCATTATTTGATCTTCGAGACTCTATTCTTGAACATGGGATTATACAACCCCTTACGGTGCGTAAAATGGGACATGACAGGTACCAGCTTATTTCTGGTGAAAGAAGGTATAGGGCATCTCAGCTTGCTGGTCTCAAAACGGTCCCTGCATATATTCGAATTGCCAATGACCAAAATATGTTGGAATANGCATTGGTAGAAAATATTCAGCGGGAAGACCTCAATGCCATAGAAATAGCGCTTTCATATGAACGCCTTTTATCAGAGTGCGCGCTTACGCAAGAAGAGCTGAGTGACAAAATCTCAAAATCACGTTCCAATATTGCAAATTACATTCGCCTTTTAAAGCTGCCCTCAGAAATACAAGCTGGTTTAAGAGACCGTTTAATCACTATGGGGCATGCGCGTGCACTGCTTGCGCTGAATAATGAGTCAGAGCAGATAGAGCAATATCAAGAAATCCTCAAAAACAAGCTCTCTGTTCGGGCCATTGAAGAAAAAGTAAAAAGACAAAANCCTTCGCAAAAATCTAGCGCACAGGAGGTTCATTTTACTGATGATACAAAANNCTCTCTTNCCTCCCACTACAATACACCGATTAAAATTTTCCAAAATAAAAACGGNGCTGGTAAAATCCATTTTAACTTCACCAGCGAAGAAGAANTACAGCGTTTGNTCAAATTGCTCCTGAACAAATGAAAACCTTAATGTATTTGTTCTTTATATTGTTTGCACTCAACGCTGCTTACAGCCAAGATGTTACTGTGGATACTAGCCAAACCCATCCATTCAATAAAGCTGTGATNTTCTCTGCTATTATCCCTGGAGGAGGACAANTCTATAACAGTATTAAGAAGAAAAAAGGTTTCCGTCATGCCATATGGAAAGTGCCACTGATCTATGGAGGATTGGGTGCCACCATATACATGCTTGCTCAAAATCAAAGNATTCAAAAGAACTTAAAATCTGAGTATACGAATCGAATCAATAACGAAACAGGAAGTGCGGAATGGGCCGCTTACGATGACCAAGGCGTATTGTTCTTGTACCAGCAGTACTTAGATCAGAGAGACCTATCTATTTTAGCTGTAGGTGCAGTCTANCTCTTTCAAATTCTNGATGCTGGTGTAGAATCACACTTTATTTCATTTGATGTCAGCGAGGATCTTTCACTTCGGGTGCGCCCAACTATTTTGGGAAATACAACGCCTGGAATTAACATAAGTTTGAATTTCAAATAAATACAAATCATCAAATAATCATACCTTAGCAGACGTGAAAATAGCAATCATTGGATATGGCAAAATGGGCAAGGAGATTGAAAAAGTCGCCCTTGAAAGAAACCATACTATCTCCCATGCCTTTTCAGAGGAGAAGCCATTCCTAGACGCTAAAGATGTAGATGCCGATGTGGCCATTGAGTTTACTGCTCCAAACCTAGCTGTGCGGCATATGGAGCACTGCTTGCAATTAAACCTACCTGTTGTTGTGGGTACAACTGGATGGGCAGCATCCTTGCCAAGCATAGAAAAAGCAACTGAATCCCAAAATGGAAGTGTATTATACGCGTCTAACTTTAGCCTTGGCGTTCATTTGTTCTTTGAAATGAGCAAAAAACTGAGCNNNTTAATGGATNCANANGACTATNANCCTNCNATNACNGANACACANCANACAGAGAAANTAGACCAACCNAGTGGAACNGCNATNACNACAGCNGAANACATNNTAANNGAACTTAAAACCCTAAATGATTGGGAGTTAAATAATTCTACTTATAAAATTGATTCAGATAAATTACCCATTATTTCTAAGCGTATCGAAAATGTACCAGGTACCCATGAGGTCTCATTTACCTCAGATATCGATGAACTTACACTAACGCACAAAGCAAACAATAGAAAAGGGTTTGCTCTCGGTGCTGTAATCGCTGCAGAATGGATCCTAAGTAAAAAAGGCTTATTCACAATGAGTGATGTACTTAACTTAAAATAACATGAGCATATTATATTTTTACATTTTTCTACTTGTTCATCCATACCTCGCCATGTGGTGGAAATCTTTTCCAACGGCAGGACGCGCTTCATGGGAAGCACTTATTCCGGGCTACAACTACTTTGTAGTATTTAAGATAACTTGTAACAAACCATTCTGGGCCTTGCTCTTGGCTTTTCCGGGAATTCATTTGGTCATGTGGGCAACAGCAAATCTGTCCTACGTAAGGAGGTTTGGTTACTATTCCTTTACAGATACACTTCAGGGTATCTTTTTCCCTTACTACCTCATGCAGCAGTGCACAAGAGAAGATAGCTTTTTTGGTGGGGAAACGAACTGGTCAAATTCCGCTGAGCGAGAAACCCGAAAATGGGGAGATCATGTTGCACTCTTTCTGTCCTTGCCCGTTATTGGTCATGTTGTTGCCATCAGTATCGATATGGTTACCCGAGATAAACCCGGAACAAAATCTAGAGTCAAAGAATGGGGAGATTCCATACTGTTTGCTTTAGTGGCAGCGAGCATTATCAGAACTTATGTCTTTGAGCCGTTTCAGATTCCTACAGGATCAATGGAAAAAACCCTACTTGTCGGTGACTTTCTATTTGTTAACAAGCTCGCATACGGCCCTAAGGTCCCTGTGACTCCACT
>NYTQ01000050.1 GCA_002683585.1 Cryomorphaceae bacterium | reverse complement strand
GATTGTTCTTCACAAGGATGCACTTACCTGTGAACTCGTGCCAAATCAATTTTCAGCAAAAAACACAAAGCCTACAGTAAAAGGCCTTGCCAAGCCTGTTCATTTCCCTCCTAAGAAGAATCTTTTCTATTCTGATTCAAGTGCACATACTATTTGTCAAAGAAAAGCGTTAGGTATTGAAGAGGATAGTACTTTGCGTGCGCTTTTTCTTAAAAATGGACGAATTAATATTTCCAAAACAGACCTGATAAAAAAGCCTAAACCCTCGTATGCAATGGTGTTTAGTACAGATCAAGGTGAAGAGGTAACAATTTTCGCTACCTATTTTAAAGAAAAAGCAAGAATCTACAAATTTGCATTTGATAATGATCAATGCGCTAATTAGAAAAATGAGCTTATTAAATTGAGCTCGTTGAGAAATAAATTAGTTTCTGATTCGACATTTTATACTTCCTCAAACAGTTAGTATTTATTTAAAAAATCATGCAAATAAACACCTCACTTTTTATACTTTTGAAACATGGAATTTTCAGCTGATCAAATTGCCGGTATTCTTAATGGAGAAATTCAAGGAGATTCAGATATTAAAGTCAATGATTTGGCTAAAATTGAAGAAGGTACGAAAGGAACATTGAGTTTTCTTTCCAACCCGAAGTACGAAGAATTTATCTACACTACCGGTTCATCCATCTGTATTGTAAATAGAACCTTCACTCCGAGTAAACCGCTGCCATCAGCATTGACACTGATTAAGGTCGATGATGCCTATTCGTGCTTTGCGAAACTGTTAGAATTATATGGTAATTTATATAAAAAAGAACCAGGAATAGAAAAGCAAACCTTCGTTGATGAGTCTGCTAGTATAGGACAAAATGTTCACATTGGATCTTTTACCTACATCGGAAAAAATGCCAAAATCGCAGATGATGTTGTAATTTACCCCAACTGTTACATTGGCGAAAATGCAGTAGTTGAAAAGGGAACCAAGTTATACCCGAACGTCAACTTATATCACGACTGTAGAATAGGTGCAAATTGTATTATTCACTCGGGTAGTGTCATCGGTTCTGACGGATTTGGTTTTGCACCAGATGAAAAAGGGAAATTTCAAAAAATACCTCAAATCGGAAATGTAATCATTGAGGACAACGTTGAGTTAGGGTCAAATGTCTCTATAGACCGTGCAACAATGGGGTCTACTTTCATTCGAAAAGGCGTTAAAATAGACAACTTATGCCAAATCGCTCACAATGTTGATGTCAATGAAGATTCTGCTATGGCAGCACAAGTAGGTATTGCAGGTTCGACCAAAATAGGTAAGAATGTACTAATTGGTGGACAAGCAGGAATTAGTGGCCATATTAAAATTGCTGACCAAACTAAAATTGTAGCACAATCTGGAATTCCGTCTAGCATTAAAAAAGCACAAACACTGATGGGTTCTCCTGGTATTCCATTGGATGATTTCAAACGTTCCTATTTTGGCTTTAGAAAGCTACCAGGACTATTGAAAAGAGTACAAGAATTAGAGGAAAAAATAGAAGCGTTAACTAAAGTATAAATCGATGTCTGAAAAGCAAAGAACACTCAAAGGAGTAGTTAAATTGAATGGTATAGGGCTCCACACCGGAGTTATTGCCAACCTAGAAATTCATCCTGCACCTGCAAATCATGGGTATAAGTTCCAAAGAGTTGATATCGAAGGACAACCTATAATTAAAGCAGATGTAGATCGTGTAGTTTCTACCGAAAGAGGGACAACACTTGAGCAAAATAATGCACGAGTGCATACAACAGAGCATGTTTTAGCAGCCATTTATGGTTGCCAGGTAGATAATGCGCTGATTAAGGTTGATGGCCCTGAAATCCCTATTATGGATGGAAGTGCATTAAAATTTGTAGAAGCAATTGAAGCAGTCGGATATGAAGAACAGGATGCCGAAAGAATTTACTTTGAGTTAACAGAAAACATCCCGTGGGAAGATGAAGAAAATGGTATCGAATTTCTTGCAATTCCTGATGTTAATTATAGGCTAACGGTTATGGTCGATTACCAATCTCCTGCATTAGGAACCCAACATGCAAGTATGTATCATATTGGTGAATTTAATAAGGAGATTGCAAAATGTAGAACATTTGTATTCTTGAGAGAGCTCGAGTATTTGGCCAAAAACGATCTGATAAAAGGAGGAGACTTAGATAATGCCATTGTAATGGTAGAACGTCAAACGATTTCCCAAGACGAACTAACGAAACTGGCAAAATTATTAGGGAAAGAGGACCTTAAAGTAAATATAGAAGGGATAGGTGTTCTCAACAGTACAAAGCTCCAATACGAAAATGAACCCGCACGACACAAATTATTGGATATTGTTGGTGACTTAGCACTAATNGGNAGACCGATCAAAGCCCATATTCTTGCGGCGAGACCAGGCCACTCAGGAAACGTTCGATTCGCAAAAGTGTTGAAAGAGCAAATTAAAAAACAGCAACAAAAAGGTAAGTTCTTTGATTTAAGTAAAGCTCCTTTATATGACATAAATGACATTGAAANAATGCTTCCTCATCGATTCCCTTTTTTAATGGTTGACAAGATCATGGAAATCACNNAAGATTCCATTTGGGGTGTCAAAAATATCACTATGAANGAACCTGTATTTACAGGTCATTTTCCCGGAAACCCTGTTTTTCCTGGAGTATTACAGGTTGAGGCGATGGCTCAAGTCGGTGGGATTTTTGCTTTGAGTAAGGTCGAAGATCCTCACCTCTACTCTACTTATTTCATGAAAATCAATAATGTAAAATTCAAGCAAAAAGTACTTCCTGGGGATTCAGTTGTTTTTGAGCTTCAACTTATGTCGGCAATCAGAAGAGGGCTTGTTGAAATGTCAGGAACAGCGTATGTCAATGGTAAAGTCGTTGCTGAGGCGGAAATGCTGGCGCAGGTAGTTAAAGACAAAGAAGCATAATGAATATAAGTCCCTTAGCCTCTGTCCATCCGAAAGCGCAGCTCAATAGTGGAGTGGTCATTGAACCATTTGCGCATATTCATGAGGATGTCATCATTGGTGAAGGCACGAAAGTTCATTCTAATGTTGTACTGTATCCTGGTACGAGAATTGGAAAAAACTGTGAGATCTTTCCAGGTGCGGTTATCGGAGTTATACCTCAAGATTTAAAATTTAGCGGTGAATATACGATCGTGGAAATAGGTGATCATACGGTCATTCGAGAATGTGTTACCATTCACAGAGGAACAAACGACAAGCTAGCAACTAAGATAGGTTCACATTGCTTATTAATGACATACGTTCATATTGCGCATGATTGCACCATTGGAGACCATGTTATTTTAGCTAGCTATACGGGATTATCAGGACATGTTCAAATTGATGATTATGCTATTTTAGAAGGTAAAGTTGCTGCACAACAGTTCACTCATATTGGAAAACANACCTTTATTGGCGGTGCCTCACTAATTCGAAAAAANATTCCACCCTACATAAAAGCGGCAAGNGAACCTTTNACCTTTGCAGGAGTCAATTCTGTTGGTCTGCGAAGAAGAGGTTTTTCAGACGAAACTGTTAGACAAATTGAAGACCTTTATCGAATCCTATATATTCAGAATAGTAATATCTCTAAGGGTATACAAGCAATCAAGGAGCAAATACCCGAAAGTGACATTCGGAATGAGATAATAGACTTTATTGATGCCTCCGATAAAGGTGTTATNCGAGGAATGATTTAAAATGTTTAAGAGAGGAGATAGAGTAGAACTTGAAATCACAGATTTCGCATTCGGAGGGAAAGGAATATCCAAAATTTCAACAGATAGCCAACGNGGAATTGTTTTCGTACCAAACACCTATCCTGGGCAAAAGGTTAGAGTGGTTATATCTGCTAAAAAGAAAAAGCACTACGAAGCAAAACTTCTTGATATCATAGAGCGTTCTCCCATTGAAAAAATCAATTCCTATCAAGCAATATCAGGAGCACCCTTTATTTTTGTCCCCGTTAAGGAACAAGAGCGCCTCAAGGAGGACTCTACATTAGAAACATTCCGAAGATTATCAGNTATTCAAAATATTCGAGAGGTATTTGATGCTTTTATCTCAGCACCAGAACACTTTTTTTATCGNAATAAAATGGAATATAGTTTTTCATCTATAGAGCACTGTCTTGAGACAGATTCGGAAAAAGATGATGCTTTTGCTTTGGGGTTCAAAAGAAGAGGTACCTGGTGGAAAGTAGAGAGTTTAAACAAAGCCTCAGGTCTCTTTGANCAAGAATGGGAAGATAAATTAAAAAAAATACGTGAATACCTCNATAANACGGGATTAAAGGCTTGGCATCCTCCTCAAAAAACAGGATTTTTCAGGCATATTGTAGTGAGAAAATCATTTACGGCCAATCAATTATTGGTCAACCTCGTTACGGCCTCAGAAGGGCTAAATAAATTCGATATAAACGCATTTTCAAGCTTCATTCAAGAACTAATGGGTAAGCGTATTGCAGGGTTGCTGCATACCGTAAATGACAATGTTGCGGACCGGGCAAAAATAGAGAATGGACAAAGTAAAATTCTTTTTGGTAAAGACGTCATANAAGAACAACTGCTTGGATTGAACTTTCAAATGCGCATGGAAAGTTTTTTTCAAACAAATCCGAAATGTGCCGAGCTATTGTATAACAAAGCATTAGACTATGTTTTTGAAGAAGAAATAAGTTCGGATAAGGTTGTNTTAGACTTATTTTGTGGCACAGGGACCATTGCTCAATTAATGGCAAAAAGGAATCCGAACGTNTCTATTATTGGGGTAGATATTGTTGAGGAAGCCATTGAAGACGCAAAGAAAAATGCGATAGGAAACGGTATTAAAAATACAGATTTTTTTGCGGCAGACGTGGGNAAATTCTTAAAATTCAACCCNCAGTATCAAGGAANAATTGATACCATAATTCTGGACCCTCCGCGTGCTGGAATTGCACCNAAAACGCTCAAAAAAGTAATTGAACTTGATACGAAGAAAATCGTCTATATCTCTTGTAATCCATCGACGCAAGCAAGAGACGCCTCAACACTATCAGATGCTGGCTTTAAATTAGAAAAATATAGCTTAGTAGACCAATTCCCACACACAGGACACATTGAATCCATTGCAAAATTTACAAANAAATGAAAGTTGAACTCATCTCAATCGGTGATGAATTACTCATCGGACAAACGGTTAACACAAACGCATCTTGGTTGGGTGAGACCCTTTCAAAATCTGGAGCTGAAATCATTAAAACCGTTGCAATCAGNGATAAAAAAAATGAGATTATTGCTAGCCTAAATGCAATTTATGATAACACANACTGTATCATCATTACAGGTGGACTCGGGCCAACAAANGATGATATCACAAAATATACTTTAGCNGAATACTTCGGTAGTGAGCTGAAACAAGACAAACACACTCTTGATAAAATTGAATCATTTTTCANTCANCGCAATCGACCAATGCTAGACTCAAATTACAAACAGGCAGAGTTACCAGTGGATTGCACAATTTTGGAAAATGACTACGGCACTGCCGCAGGAATGTGGTTTGAAAAAAACAATAAAATATTTATAAGCTTACCAGGTGTTCCGTACGAGATGCAAGGTATTATGACAGAGCAGGCGATTCCGAAACTAAAGAAACGTTTCAAGCTCAAGTCCATGTATTACAAAACTGCACTAACCCAGGGCATAGGTGAATCATTTTTAGCGGAAAAAATACAAGATTGGGAGAATATTATTTATAAAAACGGATTGTCTCTTGCTTACTTGCCCTCTGCAGGGATTGTAAAACTGAGAATTTCTTCAGCGAAAGGTAGTGACGATGCTGAAATAATTGATACTCTTTTTGTACAGCTAGAAAATTTAATTCCGAATCATTTCTTTGGATATGATCGTGACACCTTACCACAAATCATTGGTCAACAGTTGATTGATAAAAAGCTTACTATTGGAACTGTTGAGAGTTGTACAGCAGGAATGCTAGCAAGTCAAATTAGCAGCATACCAGGAGCATCAGCTTATTATGAGGGAGCACTACTCACCTATTCGTATAAAATCAAAACAAGTTTGGCAAATGTTCCCGCTGACCTAATTCAAAAAGAAGGAGCAGTTAGTGAGCCTGTAGCCATTCAAATGGCAGAAAATGGACGAGATATATTGGGCGCGGATATTTGTATTTCAACGACGGGAATAGCAGGTCCTGGAGGAGGAACAGAAACAAAACCTGTTGGAATGGTTTGGATCGCCATTGCCACTAAAGATGGTACAACAACCAAAAAAATGCAATTTTCGAAACACAGAGAGCGAAATATNAAAATGACCGTATTGAGTGCATTAAATCTGCTAAGACTAGAGCTAGGGAAATAAAGCTACTTTCCTTTTCCTTCTAATTTATAGGTGTATTGAACAGTGATTGTTCGCGGTGGTTCTATCTTTAGAGGGCGTAAAGAGTAAGTCCTATTTAAGATATTTGTACCAATCAGCGCAAGCTTGTGCGCATCTGTAAAATTGAAAGATATACGCGCATCAAAGATCCAGTTCCCAAAACGATGAGCCTCAAAGAAGTCAATGTATTGAAGGTCTTGAAGTACCTCAACATCAGTTGTAAACTCCTCAAAATCCTTAATGATAGCATCCATATTTACAATCTTGGAGAAATACTTTGCACTNGCCCCTATAGAAAATTTACCCTTCCAAGAATATTCCATATCCATCTTTGCATTGTGCAAAAATCTATACTTTAATATGCCCTGAGAGGGGTCCATCGAAGTCGAATTGTAGCTAAACACTCGATTCAAAGAATCCGTTGCATAAACATAATCAGGTGTAAGTGTTTTCGGTACAATGTAATTGTAACCCAATAAGAAAGTCATTTTTCCGTGCTTTTTTATTTCAGCAAATCCTGTAAACGACAAATCTAATCCTAGTACCCTTGACTCGCCTGTNTTCAAAAACATAAANCCTGCACTTGANCCCATCGCTTGCACATCCGTTAGCTCATTCCAAATACCAAACATATATTCAATGGTATTTTGGTACTCTTGCCAAAAACCCGCTAAGTCTAAATAACCATATACCCCACCAAGCTTAATTCCCTGCTTGAGTCCAATTTCAGCGTTCCAACTACTTTCCGGAAGTAAACCAGGATTTGGAAAAACCCCAAAATTACCTACACCAGTTCTAATAAATCGCTCCGTAATTGTCGGAAAACGATANCCNTGACCATANGANGCNCNTANATANGTTTCCTGNTANATCTTAAGNCTAGANCCNGCTCTNAAAATTGGTTTTAATGCCGTAATCGAGTCATTCAATTGAAAATACTCCAAACGACCCCCGACCGATAGGTTGAGTATGTTTTTCAGTTTTGTCTCCATTTGAGAATAGGCAGAAACATTCAGCATTTTATTATTGGGTGTTCCTGAACCAGTATAAATATTTGCATANGAATTGGTANATGTCGAGGTTAANCCTCCAANAAATTCGAGNTTTTTNAATTCTTTATACTTCTTTTTAAACATGTAATCNCCNTAGTANGTCGTTGCATTATTNGATTGATTTGCACTCATTTCATTATCAACNCTTANGATTCGNCCTCTTAAGTAATGTTTNCCATTGCTTTGNGTAAAGAAATTTACAAATGGATCCAAATTAAAAATGAATTGNTCTTGTAGGAATATTGCNCCAGGATAGGCNCTAAANAGGCCTGANGAATCATTTAACCAAGCCAAAGGCATTGTNGTATGCATCACCATGAAATTACCGTTAAGNCCATAGTTTAAGCCCTTAAATTTCTTGGATCTATACCGCAAATTAAAATTAAAGCGNGCCCGCTTAGAAATCAAATCCTCCTCNGTGAAGTTGGTNATCGTATCAGGAAATACTGTCGCTACAATTGAATCTGTAATGGGCGGTCCAATATAGCCGTGATCGTAATTCAAATTACCGCCAACGACAACATCTAAATTTCCAAACATTTGAGAATGAAGAAAATTAGCCCCTAAAATAATAGGCGCTTTCTCTCCCCAACTTGCATTCGGCTGATTCGGNGATGAATAAANACCGTTATAAATATTAATTTTCGTTTTCGGTTTNGATGTTGGGTAGGCAGTTCTAATGTTGACTGAACCAGACAAGGCCGAGCTTCCTGATAAAACNGATGCGGCTCCCTTGACTACCTCTATTTGGCTAATATTCTCGACCGGAATAAACCCCCATTCAGGTCGACCAGCATCACCGGATAGCATAGGCATGTCGTCAACAATGACTGCTACTTTAGAGCCGACACCAAAAGTAAAACCACTACCTCCNCGAATTTGCGGTTCACCATCCAAAATATTTAATCCTGGNGTTTGATCAAGGGCAGTTTCAATACTCCTTGTATTCTTATTTTCGATCAGCTCTGGCTTAAGGACAATCATCGTAACTGTTTGTTCCTCNATCGGTTTATCGAACTTACCGACTTTAACATCAACCTGTTTGAATTCTTTGANATANGAAAATAAAGTAAAGTCAATTACTTTTTGCTCATTCGGTAATAAAACGAAAGAAACCGTGTCGGATTTCATACCAGTGTAGCGGCAAATAAGCTTACATTTCCCNTGAGGAACCTCAAGAAAAAAAGCGCCGTTTTCATCGGCTATCGTTCCTTTAGATACATCAGAGCGATAAATAACTGAGGCACCTAGCAAAGGCTCTCCCTGCTCATCTTTCACAGTACCTTTTACCGTTGCAGAGGACTGCGNATNNATCNCAAAAGAAAAACCTANATAAAGCGCTAAGACTNTATACCTCATCAAATTAATCAATGCGCTACGACCTTGAAGCTATCTTTGTTGTTTGTGATTAAATACATACCTCGATGTAGATTCATACCCGAAAGTTGTGCACTAGTTCCACTAGAGATAAGTGAACCTGACGTCGAAAATACACGAAAGAAGTCATCTGATTCAAAATCATTTGAAAATAACAACCCTGACTCATTGTAGGCAATCCAATGCTTATTTTGAAGATTCGAAAGTCCAGAAGTATTGTAAATTAATTCAACATCATCAATGAAAATTTCATCACCATTACTACCTCCTCCCGGAATCATGTTCGTTGTAAAGGTTACCAAGATATATTCTGGCGTGGTTGAAGGACCAACGTAGTCAAAGGGCACGGATTTTCGTACCCAAGAATCGTTAGTTGATTCAAAATTTAAGGCAGCATCAGCAACCACATGAGGTTCAGACTCGCTAGTCATAGGATCTACATAATCATAATCATCATGTATAATTGCCTTAATGCGTGCAAGGTCGGAACTACTACTATTGTTATACTTTACCCAAAAAACGATGGAATCGGGACTTGAATTCAATTGCTGAGAAAAATCAGAATTCCCGGTAACAGTGTAATTATAATTGCTTGTACTATTTGGTGTACTGCTTCCCATGTTGATTCTTCCCAAAGTCAAATTACCATTAGCAATGATACCAATAGTACTTTTTGAAAATACGCGCGCACTGTACATTCCCGTGGCTCCTGAGCGGATATCAGAGGACTGTTCCACTTGTTTCGAAGCAAATAAGGATAAACCTCCCGATGCGCTTAGAAAGCTATTCCAATTTGATGGCTCTTCGTTATTACCTCCAAGGTTATCCCAACTCTCCATAGAGCCATTGTCAATCTGCTGACCATAAGCCGTAAGACAACAAAAAATTGTAAAAAAAGACGCGTAGATTTTTTTCATATTTCAAATTTAGGTTCTACCAAATATAACGAAATAGTTCAATGGAATGACATTTGTAAATGCTATGGTATGAATGACATTTAATGATGTCGGCCTTTCACACAATATCCAAAATCAATTGTGTAACTTTAACTTAAATTAATAATCATGGCCCAGGAATTACCAATTATGGAAAGCTTCTTGACAATTCAAGGCGAGGGATATCACTCTGGTAAGCCAGCCTTTTTCATTCGAACTGGTGGTTGTGATGTTGGTTGTTCTTGGTGTGATGTTAAAGAAAGCTGGGATGCTGAAAATCATCCACTGCAAAACATTACATCCCTTCAAAAACTCAGTCTTGAAAATGAGAGTGAATGGGTCGTATTGACAGGTGGAGAGCCCGCAATGTACAAATTAACCCCTTTAGTTATAAAGCTTAAAGATATTAATCGATCGGTCGCCATCGAGACATCAGGATGCTATCCGCTTGATGCAAAGGTAGATTGGTATACCTTTTCACCAAAAAAATTCAAAAAGCCTTGTGCCGAGGCGTACGATAAAGCAGATGAACTAAAGATTGTAATTTACCACAAATCTGACTTTAGATGGGCACTGAAGCATGCGGCACAGGTCAATTCAAAATGTTTGCTTTATATCCAGCCTGAGTGGTCAAAGAAAGATGAATTAATGGCTGAAATTGTTGATTTTGTAAAAAGTAACAAAGGCTGGAGGATTTCGTTACAAACGCATAAATTCATGAACATCCCCTAACTTCAATAAATGAGAATTTACATCCTACTTATCATATTATTGGGTAGTTTATTGAATGCTTGTGCACAAATTCAGATGAGCTACTCCACAAAAAGTAAAAAAGCCATCAAGCTTTTTGAAAAAGCACGAAATGCGCCAAGTCAATTCGCAGATGAAAATACAGGCCAACCTAATTATCCTGAAGGAATTAAGCTCTTAAAGCAGGCGGTGGGAAAAGCACCAGCTTTCTGGGAGGCACAGCTCTTGATGGGTGAATTCTATGAATACAACAATGATTATCCCTCCGCCATAAAACAATATGAAATAGCATTAGCTTTGAATCCCATGCATAGCACCTCAGGTGCCACATTTTGCTATTTGGCAAATCTAAACCTAGCGCTTGGAAACTATAATGATGCTATAAAGTATTGTAGTATTTTCTTGAAAAATCCAAATGCAAGTCAAAGGCTTAGCTCTCAAGTTTATTTAATGAAACGAAGTGCTGAGTTTGCAGTACATGCCGTGGCCAATCCAAAAAAATTTAATCCAATAAATTTAGGTCCTGAAATCAATACAGCTCGTCCAGAGTATTACCCTGCACTTACGGTAGATGGAAAAACACTATTATTTACAAGGTTATTAGAAAGCAAAAATGTTGATTTTAAGGAGCAGGAGGATTTCTTCGTTTCGAATAAAAATAAATCTGGAAATTGGCGTCCGTCCATGCCTATGCCACGCAATATCAATACGCTAAATAATGAAGGCGCCCCCACGCTATCAGCGGATGGCAGAAGTTTGGTCTTTGTCGCATGCGCGGACCAAACGGGTTATTATGGAAAAAATAGACAAGGAAGAGGAAGCTGCGACCTATT
Organism: Cryomorphaceae bacterium; assembly: GCA_002683585.1. Next base: position 669 of record NYTQ01000050.1, on the reverse strand, counting down.
TTTTGCAAAGAAAATTGGTAGAACATGGTATGGGCCTTTTAACCTTCCCGGTAATGTCAATTCAAGTAATTGGGAATCGCAACCATCGCTATCCGCAGATGGAAAAACACTTTATTTCGTAAGAGGAAGAAAAGGAGACCGAACAAATAACAGTGACATCTATGTTTCAGAGCTTCAAGAAGATGGCGCATGGGGAACCGCTAAACCACTTCCTGATTATATCAATACACCAAATACAGAAGAATCTGTGCACATACATCCAGACGGCAGAACACTTTATTTTGCATCTAAAGGACATCCGGGCATGGGAGGATCTGACCTATATGTTACCCGAAAAGATGCCAACGGAAAATGGTCTCGACCAGAAAACTTGGGCTATCCAATAAACACCAAATATGATGAGAATTCATTGATGGTTTCCGCTGAAGGAGAGGTTGCTTATTTTGCATCAGACCGTGAGGGCGGATTTGGGGATCTTGATATTTATTCATTTGTACTTCCGCCAGAATCGAGGGCAATTCGTACGGTTTACTTTGATGGGTTTGTTTACGATAAACAGAGTAAGGAGCCTCTTCCTGGTAGGTTCGAGCTTTTTGATGTGTCAAATGGTGAACAAATTATTGTTTCTGAGGCAGATAAAGAGACAGGTACTTTCATTATTCCGCTTCC